>CAMZHY010000019.1 GCA_947307005.1 uncultured Planctomycetaceae bacterium | reverse complement strand
AGTAATAAACCCGAAGCGGAAATGCGAAATCTTTTAAGAGGAATTTCCCGCTCGAATCAATCAATCATCGGGGAACGTCCCTTTTTAGTTGATTATGAAGAGACTTTTAAAAACTTAAACGACTGCTTAATGCCTAATCTTAATGCCGTAATTGATTTATTAGAAACTAATAATTCTGGTGAAGGAGTAGTCACAATAGATTCTATTTGGGGAAGCCTAAAAATAGCTTCTACTCTAACGGATATTCCTTATGTAAAAACGCTTACACATTAATTAGTATGAAATATCGAAAACGCGTTAAAAAAAATGTTGTTATCGACAAAGATTTTATATTGCAATGTCGTAAGAATTTTTCACCGGGGCAAAATAATGATGTAACTAATGAAGAAAGTTTTTTGGTAAGAGTTCTCGAAAAAATAAATAATAATAATGCCATCACGGGACAATGTATTCAAGGAACAATTCTTCCTGAAAAAGCAAATATGGAATTTTTTTCAGGCGGCGACTCTACTGTTGTATTTTTTGTCGTTGGGAAAAGTGTTTTTATTTAGGGCTTATCCGAGAATAGGTATTTACTAACCCGCGTGCATTTGCTATGTTTCCTGACCTTTACCTAAGGAGAGGAATAATGCCACGCACGCAAACTTGGAAAGTATCCGACGAACTATGGGCTGAAATCGAACCTCTTATCCCGACTCAAGAGGAGTTGCGTAAAACAACCTCGCAAAAGTACCAACGCAAGACGGGAGCAGGTTGCAAACGTAAATACGACGACAGGACATATTTTGAAGCGATCGTTTACGTTTTACGAACGGGCGTCATTTGGAACGCAATTCCTCGCGAATTGTTCGGCGGTCTCGGTTCGTCGGCATTGCACGACCGTTTTCAGCGTTGGGCAAAAGCGGGCTTCTTTGAACGAATTTGGCAGGCAGGTCTGTGCAAATACGACGAGTTAAAGGGAATCGATTGGAAATGGCAATCGGCGGACGGTTGCCAAATCAAAGCCCCGTTGGCTCGGGAAGCCGTTGGACCAAATCCAACTGATAGGGGAAAAAAACGGCAGTAAATGGTTAGCGCTCGTCGACCAAAACGGAATTCCGTTGTCGATAGTGATCGAAGGAGCCAATCGACACGATTCGCGCTTGTTAGACGGAGCTCTTGAAGTTCGTGTTAAACCGCCTGAGCAGACCGAGTGTAATCTCTGCCTTGACGCTGGATTTGTCGGTAAATCGGAGGTAGTTGAAGGTTATGGTTTTGTTCCCCACATCCGGGGAAGAGGCGAGGAAAAGCGAGAGTTGGAAAAGAATCCAGAGTTTCGAGCTAAACGCTGGGTCGTGGAAGCCCTCCACTCTTGGCTAAAACGTTTCCGAAAACTTTGTCCTCGTTATGAAAAAACTGTCGAATCCTTCCGCGCCTTGTTGACTCTGGCGATGGGAATGATTATTTTTAATAAAGTTATTGACGTTTATCCTTGAATTTATTCTCAGATAAGACCTTAACTTGAAAGAAAGAAGCCGGGGCGACGACGCCGCCTCGGCTACGGGAAATCAATAAACGAATTCTTAGGGCAACGATCGGATCACTAAATCATTTGAGCGTATCCGGGGATCCTGGACTTAGATTTGACGGGTCCGCCATTGGATCGCCGCCGAGGCCATAACCGCCCTGTCGACCGCTGCTGGAAGAAGAACTATCGCCGTAGCGTCGTGAATTTCCGGGGACACGCCAGACCCTGACGATTCCATCCTGGCAACCTCCGACGATATAGACCATATCCTCTGTAACGTCAACAGAGAAGACCGGGGCGTTTGCTTCAAAGCGAGCGAGTTCGGTTCCCTTAGGGCGCCCCTCACGACGGGTCGGTTTACCCGCGCTCTGTTGCTGGCGTTCACCCATGGAACCGTTTGGAGAAGGTTGCATTAGGTCGCCAGTCATGGTTGCGTTCATTCCCGCGCCCTGACGTTGTTGGTTGTTTGACGACTGATTGGCAGCCCAAATTCTAACAGTGCCGTCGTCGCTTGCGGTGCACACGTACTGATCTGCGAAAACGGCCTGACGAACCGCTCCCTCATGTCCGATGAATCGACAAATCTCCTCGCCTGTAGAAGGATCCCACAATCTTGCCGTCTTATCGCGGCTTGCCGTCAAGAGACGGGTTCCGTCTTGAGAGAAGCAGACGGAGTAGACCTTGTCCGCGTGTCCTTTGAGAACGGCGACTTGTTTCATAAGTCCAGTGTTCCAAATGCGAACCGTTCCATCAGCGCCCGCGGTCGCGACAAAAACGCTTGAAGGGTCAAAGGCGACGTCGAAGACAGGTCCCTCGTGTCCTTCCTCATCGCCGGTAGAACCAAGAGTTTGGGAGTCTTCGCGGTTTGGAAGATTATCAAGCTTTTTAACAGTGAGGGCTTCCCAGAAATAGACGCGGCCATCGTTGCAGGCGGCGGCGACATATTGCCCATTCGGGGATGGAACAATTGACCAAAGACGATCTTTGGCGCCTAAATACGCGCGAATATTTTCGTGTTTGGAAATTGTCCAGAGACGCCCGATTTGATCGTAGCTAGAAGTTAAGACGTACGAGTAATCTGGCGAAAAAACGGCTTTCGTTACCCCTTGCTTGTGTTCGTCCTTGAATACGCCGCGGACACGGGCGCTGGTCGCAGACCATTCGGTCGTTTCTTGGTCGTATTTTCCTTCCAAGACCCAGAGTCTTGCCGTTGTATCGCCGCTACCGCTGAGAATCGCATAACGATCGTCGTTTCCGTCGTTGAACATGAAGGACTTAACAGAGAGAATCGGCTCATTAGGGTCGTGACCTTTGTAAGTAAACTCAGGCGCCTCAACAACGATCGTCTCCCACTCAGCGGCGGGAGTCGTCGCCTGATTGGAACCTAATCCGGGATTCTGCATTCCGCCATTCATCCCGGGGGAAGCCGCGCCGTAGGCGTTAATTCCTTGCATACTCTGAGGTCCGCCCATCCCTCCAGCGTTCATCGAAGCCGCTCTATTGTATATTGCGGAAGTCGCGGGAGAAGAGAATTGCGCAAACGCGAGATTACAAGAGACAACGACTGCGAGCGCCGCAGTCAGAAAGCGGGCGCCGAACGTAAAAAAACGGCGAGGAAACGAACGGTTCAACATAATGATCTTCTCCGATAGTCGGATGAACGCGCCAACAAGACGCTATAACCGCTGGCTGACGATTCGATGCGGCGGTAAAAGGTCCATCGTAAGTCTAAACCAACGCAAATTTTCTGAAAGCTCGGGGAACGTTCCATCCGCATCGCAGACGAAACGAACTCTGCAAGAAAGCGCCTCGACGCTTCCCGTCGTAAGCGTTCCCCCCTTCGAAAATCTCAGACGATCGACTGTCGTTTGAAAACGCTTGTGATTTTCTTCAAAACGAGGGAAACGCTAAAGGGATATTGTAGGATAGCGAACGCCTTGAAACCCGGAAGACCGAGGAATCCCTCTGACTAAAAACCTAGGCGAGACTCTCTACGCAAACCACGCATAGACTCTCGAAAAAGCCAATGGGGGACAACCTCAGGAGAACTATAACCCAAACAAAAACAACAGTCCAACCATTGCGGCGCGGCGTCAAAAGAACGAATCAGGCAAACGGATCGTCTTCTTCTTCTTCTTCTTCTTCCTCTTCTTCGTCGTTTTCATCTCCGCTGGACGAATCACTGGCGTTGTCGACGTCAGAATCGTCGTCGAAAAGGCTCTCTTCGTCAATCTCCGCATCGGAGTCGACTTTACCCGCGTCACTATCTCCAAGCGACCAGTCGATCGTATCCGACTCCATTTCCTGCTGGGATTTTGTTTCAACCCCTCCGAGGAGAGGCATGAAGAGCGCAGCGTTTGTTTTGATCGGCTCAAGATTAAGAACGACGGCAAGGTCGGCGTTCGAAACACGCGGCGCGAGCTCGTCGAAAACAGCGTTGATAACGGGCGAAAGATCAACGCTTTTAGCGTCGACGTTTGACTGAGCGATTTGATCTTGAATGGCGGCGGCGACGATAGGTCTAACGACCTTCAGGGCGGTTTCAAGAGATTTCGCGCCCTTCTTGGCGGCCTCTTCATCGTCGAAACCGAGAAACGCGACAACGCGGGGGGAACCGACAAGAGAAAGCGCAAGCGCTAGGCTCTTTACGTCGCTTTCGGCGCTCTGTTCGTCAAACGCTTCCCTGATCGCGGCGATCGTTTCGTCGGAATCAGAAGACTTCTCGGCGGTTTTGCCTGCGCCAAGACCGGCGAAAGGAGAAGGAGAACCTTGAACAGATCCCTTAACGGATTCGTCAAGATTATTCTGGAACATATTGTTGAGAAGGGAAGTTAGTTCGCCAACGTCTTTGGCGACCATGGAAATAGCCGCGCCGTCGGCAAGGCTGAGACCTCTCATAAACGGGGCAGATTCTTCTTCTGTCGCCGGTTTGGCGAATCGATTGCGAATTCTCGGAAGCGTCTCGCGGCGAGACTCCGTCCTGTTGCGCTCCTTGGCTTCTTGAATTTCATTCTGATAATCCCGAAGCATAACGCTTTGCGAGGAGCGATCACTGGCTTCCATGCCCGAACCGCCAAGCGGGCTCGGAGTAGCTCCGTAACCGTTGTTCATTCCGCCTGCGGCGCCGTTACGCCCGGAAGCGGAGTAAGAACCGTAAGCCCTATTCTGCGATTGGAGAATTTTGGCTTGAAAACGAGCGTCGATTTCAGACGAGTCGAACGGCTTTGCGGCGTCGTGTTCAATAACGGCGATGATAAAGCCGTAACGAACGAAAATAGAATACGGCTCAAAAGTTTCCGAAATAGAATTGATCGCAGCCTTGACGTCGGCGTCGCTCAGACCCGCCGTCGGAAACGCCACGATAGACGATCCGAGAACCTTATTGTCGTTGCTTGCGTAATTAATGTGATAAATTTCGTCAAGATTATTCTGGAACATATTCTTGACGACCGCATTTTGGACGACGCTGAGAAAATTCTTGAAGGAGGACTTGAGTTGCTTCTTTTGATATTCGCGGAGATCCACGCGATACTTGTCGTCTGAACGAACGGAACCGGCTCCTTTATCAACGAGTTCGTCGACGAAGGTGGAAAGCCCCTCGTAATCAATTTTGCCGAAATTGAAGTGGATGACGCTTACGGCGTCCCCGTAGAGCAACGCCTGAACCGCGCCGACGCTCGAGAAACCGCTTGGACGAGTAATGCCGCTTCCGACATTGGAGAGAACCGCCGCTTGCTGGGTTCCCGGTGTTCCCGAGTAACCAGAATCCAAAGGATCGCCAATGTCGGCTCCTGCGTACTTATCGTCTTTGTCGTCATATGTTTGGGAGAACGACTGGGGCGCCGACAGGCACAAGAGAACGACGCTCAAAAGGCAAAGAACGGCGGAACGCGCGTTCGTTCTCATGGAACGCAACGACAGAAATCGCGACATTTTGTTTCTCCAAACGAATATATTCGAGACTTTGAAGTCGAACGGTCCGCGCCGGATTCTGACCGTAGCTCGAAAAAGCGTTCGACGTCTGCTCGTCGCCACAAAACAAGCGGATCGAAAACGCCTTCATATCGACCATTCATACCGATTATAAGACCCTGTCGGTTCTTTTTCCAGCGCTTTGACGGGTTCATGCGTAAATTTCGCCGATTTTTCCGATTGAATTTTCGTGAAGTTATTACAACCGTTATAACTAGCGCGTCATGCGTTTGGACTAGGGAGCGTTCGCTTCTTATCGGGATTCAGTTGAACGAGAGGTCGGCGGTTACGCATTTTTGCGATTGACGTTGCTAACCAAAATGCGGCGAGAATCGAAAAACAGCACATTACTGGAACTCGATAGCGAATGGACGAAACGAAGACTACGTGCAAAGATGTGACGTAAAGAGGCGGAACGATGAGAAAAAACGCCGTTTCATCGTGTTTAACAACGCTCATAAGTCCCATTAAACCGAGGATAAGAATCGGTAAGTAAGAGACCATAAGGATCCATTTGAGGAGCGGGCTTGAGAACGATTGTTCTCTAGGCGTTGGCGCCCAAAGACGGTAAAACTTGACGACGGCAAGATATAACGCCTTAATAGGGTTTGATTTGACCCAATTTAACGCAGCCGTCTTCATGCGTTTGTCAAGCCGGATTTCAAAGTGAACGTCTTCTGAATCAGAAGGCGAGACGAGTTCCTCCTGTCGGAAACGATCGACGAAGCTCATGTCGCTTGCGCCTGTAGCCTCGGGATTAAGCCCATCGTAAAGACTCGCGCCCATTTGTAGCGTTGTTGCGATCAGTCTTCCTGAAAGACGATAATTCCTGAGCGTCCAAGGGAGAAGAAGCGTAAACGTTAAGAGGTGAACAAGTATTACGCATAAAAGGAGTCTTGAGAGACTGCGCCTTGTCCATAGAATGAAATGCCCAATCCGGCGACGCGTTAGGTCCAGGAGAAGACGAAAAAGTAAAAGAACGGCTACGGCGAATGGGAGAAAGTAAAACCAAGACGGTCGCATATAAATTGCCGCCGCGTTGAAGACCGCTAGCTTAACTGAACAGATGAAAAAGGTTTTACTAAGAAGAGGAACACTCGCCGTCTTTTCTCCTCCAAACTCTGCGTCAGCAGAAGGAAAGACCCCAAGATAGCGTCCAATTTTGACGAACTCGACGTTTAACAACAACGAGAAAGTCATAAAAGGTTCTTCCGAGAGGATCGAAACGCTTTGAAGAGCCTCCGTTGGATCTAAAGCGACAAAAAAAGCGGCGAGAGCGGCAACAAAACGACCTTGGTCAGTTCTGCCGAAGAGCGTCAACGCGAGCCACCCGACAAGGGCTACATTAATGGTTCCGAAAAGGGCGCCTTCCAATCTTGCGGGAAATATCGGCGGATTCTCTCCATAGAACCAAAAAAGCGGCGCCAAAAGCGCTGGATATCCAGGCATGCGGAAAATTTGCCACCGACGAACTTCGTCAAACTCATATGGATGACCAAAGGCGATTGTTCGAGCCAATTTCCAGTATGAATCCGAATCTCCATAGAAGAATGGCCCGTCCTGATTCACGGTTTGAGGGGTAGCGGAAGAGGCTGAGTTTTTCTCAACAAAAGAATTCCAATAGACGCCGACGCCAACACGAACTGCAAGAGCAAGCGTGAGGATGAAAACCCAGACAAGACGGGAAAACGATTCTGTCATGGAAAGTCAGGGATGAGAAACGACGAGATTAGAGGTTTTCAGAGGGCAAGTTGGACGAAATAATGAAGTCGTCGCAACTTCTCTTTGTAGCGCGAGGCCTGTAGTTTTCAACGAGGTTTCTGATTCTTCCAGAAGCGAGAGCTTCAAGGAAGGCGTCAAGATTTGGGTAGATCGCGTCGCTAAGGAATTTGACGACCCAATTTATCGCTAATGGCGTAATCGTCAAAACAACGGCGCCATTTTTCCAAGCTTCCCAAATCTCGATGGCGGTTCCCATTGACGCTTCGGGGAGGTAGGCGATTAGAACGTCAACCTCGGTTCCACAAAGCTTATTGTGCGTCATAAAGACGGATTTACCCACTTCGGGCGTATAAGAAAGCGAGCTTTCGTTTCCTGCAAGCGGATCGTAAATCTCAGAATCAGGAAACGCTTTGCTCAACGCTGTTTTAATTTCGTCGCGATAATTCTGTCGATGGATCGAAAACTCGATTTTTGACCCCTGTATTATTCCCGCGATAAAGAACCTCATTTATAATTCCTTGACGTTAAGGATCGATTAGAACATAAACGATAAAAAGCCCGGAAGAACGGCAACTTCCGGGCTTTGAAATGACGCGACAACCTTTTGCCGTCTGAGGTTAATCAATCAACGTACCGGCGGACGACAAGGGAAACGTCCTGTCCTCCGAATCCGAAACTATTGCTAAGAGCGACGTCGACATTAACCTTACGGGCGACGTTGGGAACGTAATCAAGGTCGCAGTCAGGATCGCGAACCTCGAAGTTGATTGTGGGCGGAACGATATTGTCACGAATAGCCAAGAGACAATAAATACACTCTGTCGCACCTGCGGCCGTGATGAGGTGTCCCGTCATGCTTTTAGTGCTGGAAACGGGAATCTGATACGCGTATTTGCCGAAAACTTCGCGAATGGCTAACGATTCGACCCTGTCGTTAACGCTGGTGCTTGTACCGTGCGCGTTGATATAGTCAACTTCTTCAGGTTTAACGCCGGCGTCTTCAAGCGCGAGTCTCATGCAACTAATCGCGCCGCGCCCCTCTGGATGAATGTCTGTAATACGGTATGCGTCAGAAGTCGAACCGTAACCGGCGATTTCACCGTAGATTTTTGCATTGCGTTTTTTCGCGTGATCAAGCCCTTCGAGAATGACCATGCCAGCGCCTTCGCCGATGATAAAACCGCAACGACGTTTGTCGAAGGGTTTCGAAGCCTTTTCAGGCTCGTCGTTTTCCGTACTAAGAGCCGTGAGGAGGTTAAAGCCTGTGACCCCAAAAGGATGGATCATGGAATTGGCGCCCCCTGCAATCATAACGTCAGCTTCGCCTCTACGAATAATTTCCGCCGCCTCGCCGATTGCTTGAGCTCCCGCCGCGCATGCCGTTAAAGTGTTGACGTTTGGCCCTTTCGCGTTAAACATTGCCGCGATATGCGCGGCCGGCATATTGGGTTCCTGTTCAAGTTCGCGTTGAGGATTAAGAATCTCAATCCCTTTCTGAACAAACTTGCCTTCGTCAAGATTACCTTCTTCGTCAAGCCCCGCAAGCATCATACTCGAGAAATCGTCGAAGCTTTGTTCGCCTTCACCCGCGCCTGTGTAGACCCCTAAACGATCGGGATCGACGGCGGTTGCGCCTTCTCTAAGAAGGCCCGCGTCTTGCATGGCCTTATACGCCGCGCCCACGCCGAACTTGACATGGCGATCTTGATTCTTCCAATCGTCGAGATTTTCGCCAATTTCATCGACGTCCCAGTCTTTAACTTCGGCGGCAATTTGGGTTGCAAAGCTGGAGGCGTCGAAGAGTGTGATACGTCCAACGCCAGATTCGCCGTTAAGCATGCGTTTCCAGATTGTATCGACGTCATGCCCAAGAGGGGTGACTAATCCGATTCCAGTGACAACAACTCGTTTAACCATTCTCGGAAACTCCTGAACGCCGCAGACGTCGTTCCAACTGCTTGATACCCTTTTTGTTTAACCTTCGTCCAGAACGCGGCAATTCCACCAAACTAATTTGAGGGGAACACGCGCGACACGCTGGAATTTTGTTTCAAAACGCTCCCAGAGCGCTTGTCTGAAGCAAGTCCTTCTCAAGCTTCTCAAGATTCAAACGATGGATCTTTGAGGGGAGCTCCATTGGAATCGACTCCAACGTCATACATGCCGTAGGCGCGCACAAGATCTTGGAGATCGCCTTCGGCGAATTGCTTTTTCGAGTCGAATTGGGATCCAAGATGGGCGAAAAAGAGAGAACCTTCCGCGACAAGTTCCTTGCCCCGATGTACGGAAACTTGAGCTTGGGAACCGTCTTCTTCTATGAATTCTGCTACGGCGTCGTAGGTAAGAACATCGCCAGGCACAATTTCCGTGACATAGAACGTGAGATTGGGAATCTTGCCAAGCACGACCTTTTTCTCAAAACGCGTCGCTTCGTTGATCATGAGCCCAGCCGTTTGCGCTAATCCCTCGATGATCAAAGAAGCCGGCGCGATGGGATGAAAACGGAAGTGATCGCGCAGATGCCCTTCAGAACGTGTAATCGCCTTTACAGCCTGAGCGCGTTTACCACTTTCAAACAGAGTAAAACGATCGATCCAATACCAGTTCATAACAAACTCGCGACGTAGACGTCGCCATGCTGCGGCAGGCGGAACATACAAAAAGGCGGAAGCGGTATCCGAACCCGCCGCTTCCGCTACGATCGACGCCCCCAAAAGGACGTCCGCACACTCGAGGGAGGCTAGTCGAATTCCGGCGCTAAATAAAAGATTAGGCGCAGGAACTCAAATCGACGAGTCCCATCAAGCAAGTTTCTGAGCGATAAGGTCGCAAATCACTTCGACGGTCAGGACTTTGGAAATATTCTGAACGAGGGGGTTTTGACGAAACGCTTCAAGATCGGCGTTGGGAAGTCGTTCTTCAATGACGCCGAGCCCGGCGGGGGTGAGTTTACCCTCGACGACGTAATCCGGGTTCGTGAAGATATCCTCAGGAATCAGCTCGCTACGGTCGATCTTGATGTTGAATTTCTTTTCGAGATTGAAAACAATCTCAAGAAGGTCGATAGATTCGGCGCCCAAATCGTCGACAAGAGTAGCCTCAGGGGTAACTTCGTCTTCGTCGACGGCGAGAGATTCAACCAGAACGTCGGTAACAGCGGCAAGGATTTCGTCTTTAGTCGCCATGAAAGGACTCCTTTATTGTTTAGAGCACGCGGCGCGTGTTTTAAAAGTTACAACGGACGCTTGACAAACGTCAAGCAAACCGAGAGGTAAGGATATTGGTTAACGCTTATGAAGCCGAATCGACGGAAAGTTCGCCGTCGTTATAGCCGCTCCAAAGGAGGGAAAGCTCATCCCTGAGTGTTTTAACAATCTTTGGATCGAAAACTCCTTGACTGCCGCCTAAGGTTGAAAGATTATACTTGGCAAGCGTAAGCGTAGATCGAATACGCACTTTTCCGTCAATGGACCCTTGAGCGTCGAGAACAGTCTCGTTTTCTGAGTCGGAGACTATATTCGAAGTCACGACCATCGTTTGACCAGGCTGGAGGAACTTGCCGAATTTAACCCGCCTAGTTCCTTTCAACACCACGATGCTATGGGCAAAGTTTTCCGTTACTCTGACGAGCCAAGCCGACGCTTGCGTCATTGATTCGATCATAAAGACGCCTGGCATAACAGGAAACTTAGGAAAGTGATCGCGAAGATACTCTTCCGACATCGCCAGCGATTTCGTTGCGACAATCGACTTGCCGGGTTTCAATTCGTCGATCTTGTCTATCAATGAAAAATACATGCTACGGACTTTCCTTTAATTCCGAGGGAAACGACGTTCTCATTCTCTTGTCGGAGGTTTTGACTAAAAAAATGAACGAATGTAAAAAACTAGTCCATTTCTCTTGCAAAGCGCAGGGACCCGATTACCCAAATTGGAACGACGACGACGTCGATATTTACTAGACGTCTTGATCTTTTCCGTTGCGAACTTGTGTTTTCAAGAGACGGAGAATCCCGCTCCAAAACGTCAAACCGTCCCAGAAATTATAACCATCTTATCGGGCGTTTCAAGGCGAGGAAGTCGAATGTTTCCATTTTGAACGGCGTTTAACGCGTTAGGCGAACGTTGTTGTTTTTTTAATAATAGCGATTTTAACGAAAATAACAAATGTTAAGAAAAAAATTTTTTTTGAATCAATTATTCTGGAATTTAGGACAAAGGAGAGCCAAACCTATTTGAAAACGGAGCGTTCTTCGTTAGAATCTCGCAGTGGGACGCTTTTGGCGCGAAGCTTTTCCGAGACCCTAGCGCGAAGGAAAGATTTCTTCCGGTCGGGGACTCGACGTTTTGATTTCTTGCGTCATTCGTCGGCGAAACGTTGTCAATGCGGCGTAGTTTGAAACCGCGTCGTTCCGAGGAGTTGAAAATGATATGCGTCACGATAGGTTGCGGCAGCCATAGGAGAATGATCGAAGAGTGGCAGAAATTGGCCGAGGATCATGTGAAGTTCGTCGAGCTACGTCTGGACTATCTTCGGAAGGAACCGCAACTTTTCCGTCTTTTGCCGAACCGACCGACCGCAGTTCTGGCGACCGTTCGTCGTAAGTCAGACGGGGGTAATTGGCGAGGCTCTGAGGAAGAACGCGTTAAGCTTTTACGTTCCCTTATCGCAGAGGGAGTCGAGTATATCGATCTCGAGCTTGACGTCGCTCCTAACATTCCGCGTTTTGGTAAGACCAAACGTATTGTGAGCTACCACAACATGGATGAGACTCCGAAAGACCTCGACGCAATTCGCGACGAAGCAATCGAAAAGGGCGATCCTGACGTTGTGAAGATTGCCGTGACGCCGAAGAGCATCGACGACGTTTTCCGACTTGCCGAATTTCTCAAACGCGCTAACGCCGATCGGAGTAAACCTCGCACGCTTGCTTTGTCTATGACTGAATTCGGTTTCTTAACGCGGGTTCTTGGCAAGAAATGGGGATGTCCTTACTCTTACGCGTCTTTTTCCAAAACGCGTACGCTTGCTCCAGGACTTCCTTTTTACAAGACTTTACGCGACGAATATCGTTATGACGAAATCAACAACGAGACTTCTGTGTATGGGGTTATAGCCGATCCCATTCAACATAGTCTTAGTCCATTAATTCACAACCGATCTTTTGCCGAACAGGGAATTAACGCCGTCTATCTTCCTTTTAGAGTCTCAAAAGAGGATTTGTCCGAGTTCATGAGCAAGGCGTCCGACCTTTTGGGCGTTAAAGGATTAAGCGTGACGATTCCACACAAGATGGAGATCATAAAGAAACTTACTCAGTTTGATCCGGCGGTTGAAACGATTGGCGCGTGCAATACCGTTGTCGTCGATGGTTACAGCAGTTACGGGTACAATACCGACTACATCGCCGCCGTTCTCAGTATTGAAACAGCAATGGCGGGACGACCTGTTCGGGCTGATGAAGCGAGTCCCCTAGAAGGCCAGAGCGCGTTGGTTCTTGGCGCCGGCGGGGCGGGCAAGGCGATTGCCTTTGGGCTTCATGAGCGTGGCGCTCGCGTCATTATCGCGGATAGAAACGCAGAGGAAGGCGAACGAGTCGCACGGTGGTTGGGCTGTGAGTTTTGTCCTTGGGACGAGCGAGAGGGATATGTCGTTCAAATCCTAGCCAATTGCACCCCGGTCGGAATGTTTCCGAACGTTGACGAGTCGCCGATGGAACTTAAATCGTTGCGAGGCGGCATGGTTGTGTTCGACGCTGTTTACAATCCTGAAACGACCTACCTTCTGCGCATGGCTCGTGAGAAGGGATGTCGTGTTGTTTCTGGGGTGGAGATGTTTGTCGGCCAGGCCTGTCTTCAGTTTAAGCTTTTTACTGGCAAGCGGGCTTCGGCGTCCTTTATGCGCAGCGTTGTTCGAGGCGCGCTTAGTTCCGTACACGCTGAGTAGCAAACGCTTATCGCGCTGTTTAATTCCTTTTAGACGAGACGCTTTCCACGGGCGTCTCTTTCTTTTTTTGAGCGGTAACGACGAAACAGAGATGGAAAAGCACAAGCTACGTTCCACCAAGGACTCTTTTGCGCTAGTGGCGTTTGGTTCTAATCTTGGAGATCCTGTGAAAAACGTAGAGAAGGGGTTGGCGGCCTTAAATGAACTTCCTGACGTCCACGTCGTTAGACAGAGTTCTTTTTATAAAACTTTTCCTGTTGGGACCTCTCGCGACAAGCCTTTGTACGTCAATGGAGTCGCAATTCTTAAAACTAGCCTTTCTCCCCTTAATCTGTTGTCTGCGCTACAAGAGATCGAGGAACGCTTGGGGAGGGTTAGAACTGGTTTTTGGAGCGATAGGACTATCGATTTAGATATTCTTCTCTATGAAGACGTCGTCATGGCGACGGAAGAGTTAACGCTGCCGCACAAACGACTTCAGTGGCGAGATTTCGTTTTGTCTCCCGCCTGCGAGATCGTTCCCGACGTAAAGGTGCCGATATTGGGCTGGACCTTCCGACAACTGAAAACGCTCTTAGACTGGAACTTTAGGGATTATCGCATTACTGTCGAGTCGATTCGAAGCACAATAATTAGAGCAGGAACTAGCGAATTGTTTCAAAAGAGTGCATCTGAGGCGCCGATATCTGGATTATAAAACGCTCGAGCACAACTCTAGGCTCGGTTCGACTTCCTCCTTTTAAGTCGAGATCGGCGTTGAGAAGCGTTTGAATAAGATAACGCCCTCGCTTCGAACCAAGTTTCTTCAGTTGTTCAGTCGTTTTTTCTTTGACAAATTCCCTAACTCCGACTTGATCCAGAACAGCGCTAATTGTTGGTCGGGGGACGTCCGGGTTCTTTCCCGCTTCGTAGAAAATTTCGCAGGCGGCCGCAAGTTTCCGAAGCGTCGCAGACATCTGCGCAAGAATAGCGATTGGCGCCTCTCCTCCCTCAATGAGCTTATCGAGTTGACGCATCGCCTCCGCCGTTTTACCGTCTAGGGCCGCGTCGACAAGATCCCAGACCTTGCGCTGACGCCACGTTCCAACGTGGTTGCGAATGAGATTAACGTCGATCGCGCCGTTGTTGGCAAGAAGCGACAGTCTCCTAACCTCTTGATCCAATACGCCTAAGTCGTCCCCCACAAGGTCGACGAGGACGTCCGCGCCCTCGCAGGTAAGAGTTGTCTGACAATTTTGGACGACCCAATCTTGGAGCCATGCGGGAATGGCGCGCCGAGACAGCGCCTTACAATCGACAATAAGCCCTTTTTCGGCAATCTTTTTATAGATTCGGAGATTAGACGGAAAGGAAACAACCTGAAGGGTTAGGACCCCCGCTTGACTTGGTTCATCGACGTACGATTCAAGTTTTTCTTTGTTTTGCGAAAGGAACGATTCAGCTTGCTCGACGACGACAAGTCGCCGCCCAGAACCGAAAAGAGCCGTCATTGCCGTTTCACGAACAACATCCCTAAAAGACGTTTCGTTTCCCTCAAAACGAGAAAGACAGAAATCAGCGTCTTGATCGCAGAGAATTGTCGCCCGGATTTTTTTAAACACAACCAGTCGAAGAAAAGCCTCGTCCCCTGCGATTACGCACACTGGCGGTATAGGATATTTTTCGGGGGTCTTAAGAAAATCAAGAGCGGAAACGACTCCCATGGCGAAGTTCTCTCTAAAGAAGCTTCGTCAACGCGGGCGCGTTGGCGAGAAAGGCGAGGCGCAAAGTCGCGTTAAAACGTAAAAACTTCCTTGCGCCCGCCAAATTCAAATTGACAGAGAAAAGAATTACTTGTTGGCGCGTCCAAGAAATTCTCCCGTACGCGTGTCAACTTTGATGATCTCGCCCTGTTCAAGGTACTCGGGAACCATAACGACAAGTCCCGTTTCAACAGTCGCAGGCTTTTCACGAGAGGTGGCGGAATTGCCTCGCGCTGCAGGATCGCATTGGGTGACCAGCATTTCGACGGTCACGGGAAGATTAATTGCGACGCAGCGATCCTCGTAAATGAGCGCAAAAATCCCTTCAAGCCCCTCTTTGATATAGTTAAGTTCCTCGGCGACGTCTTCCTTGGCGATGTTGTACATTTCATACGTTTCGGCGTCCATAAAGTAAACGTCGGAGGCGTCCGAATAACTATAGGTCACGGCTCGGCGGCGAAAATCGGCCTCGTCGAGCATATCAGACCCCTTGAGCTTGAGATCGATTTTATCTTTCGTAATAAGGTTGCGGCAACGGAACTTATAGAGCGTCGCGGCGCCGCGGGCTGACGGGGTCTGAACTTGGAGGTTTTCGACGATGATAGGCGAACCGTTATAGACGAGCACGTCGCCGCGTTTCATGTCTTTTGCGATCATGGTTGGCGTTCCCTTGTATTGCCTTGAATCGAACTGTGTGGATTACGAATAGGTTGGCTGTTTGGCGCGCCATCGGTTGATATAAACGGAATTTGGCGGATTCACGCTAAGGAAGAGTTCTGCGGCGTGTTTAGCGCAAACAGCGTCAAAGGATTATAACTTTTCGGCGCGCTTTGAAAAGACGGAGACTTGTATCGTCCTTCCGCTATTCTGCACGCCTTGGAGAAGAGTAGACGATGGATTGGACTGGGCGTTTGCTTTGGGGAATCGCAACGTCAAGTCTTCCAAATAAGCGAGTGAGAAGCGCGAATGTGAAAACGAAAAGTTCTAACGTGTGATTGAAGCGTTGCTTCGTAAATTATCTCGTTATTTCTGGATCGCGCGCAATCGTCGACAGTTTCTTTGTTCGTACAAGAAGGAGGGTCGACCAACTATCGAAGAGCGCGACGACGTTTTCCTTATAGTTAGCGTCAAGAGACGAACGCCCTCCGAATCGTATTACTTCGGATTGCTTGAAAAAATCTTTCATACGGCGAAGCGTTCTATTCGTCTCCGACTTCTCATCTGTTTCTTTGGCGAATTCAACGTCGAGAAAGTCGATAATTTCAGCGTCAGTGTACGAGTCCAAAGCATGGGGGAGCCGTTTGCCGACGAGTTGCAAGAACGACAATCTAATTAACGAAAACCCCTCGGAAGGGGTTGCGTCTAATTTGAGCAGTCCTAAATCAAGAGTTTTTCTAGCGGAATCAAGAATGCGACGATTGCTTGAAGCGACGCGTTCCGCATGGACTCGCAACGCTTTTCGTCCCGCAAAAAAGAACAATGCAAGCGCCGTTAAGGAAGCGAAAGCTCCAACAATTATGATAGCGACGAGTTTAAACTGTTCTTTATGACGCATAATCGCATTCGCAGAATTGCCGATGTTTGCGTTTTCTATTGGCGCGCTCGTTGTGGTTTCATTTAGATCTTCAGAAGTTGCGAGGACGCCCGCCTTGACGACAAATTGACTTGTCGCAGATTTCATCGACTCAAATTGCCCAGATTCTACGTTAAAAAACGACGTTTTGATAGCGGGAAATTCAAAGGTTCCTTCTTTGAGAGGTCGAAGTTTGTAGTCAAACGCGACTCCGGAATCGATTGAGCGTTCCGAGGCTGGATAGACTCGAAAGATTCCTTTGATTCCGTCAAGTTCTGAGATGTTGGGCGCGGCGGCCGCCGTAAACGAGCCGTAGCCGACGTACGCTAGCGAGAGTGTTATTGCGTCGCCGACCGAGGCTTCGCTTGTCGACAGAGAAACCTTCTGCTTTATATCGCCGTATATGCCGACGTAATTGTCGGGAGCGTTTTCAACGGGAATATCCTTGACTTGAACGGACAGGGAGTTGGAGGAAAGAAAAATTGGACGCGACTTAGATTCGTCGGGGTTGGAGAAATCGAGAAAGTCGCCTTTTAGAGTCGCAGGGGCGAATGAAAAAGTTGAGGGCGTCGTAGCTCGCATTTTTCGAGTGAAGGAATATTTCCAAAACGACGC
>CAMZHY010000018.1 GCA_947307005.1 uncultured Planctomycetaceae bacterium | reverse complement strand
GCCGAGCCGCCGCCGAAGATGTGGAAGAGGCGAAAGCGGCGCTGGAACGGCTCGGCGAGAAACTCTGACGGCGCCGAGCGTTAATTTCATTCCGTCGTTACGCGATCGGACCGTAAAACATAGACGCGGCGCCGTCTCCGCGTCCCTACGACGCGAATTGCGTTTTTCTCCTAGCGGCGGCGGCTGAAAGTCGTTCGCGTTCGGCGGGCGTTCCGCGTCGCCGCGCTTACGGATTGCGCGTTCTTTCGACGGGATTCGAGCAGATTTCGCGGATAAAATTTTCCGATCTCTATCGACCGTTCCGACGCGATCTGAAACGTCGTTTTTAACGAATCGCGACGCGTTTCTTATGATTTTTGAAGGACATAATGCGCGCGCGTTCCGACGTTCCTTGAGAACAGAGCGCTTAGGATTTTTTTTGATATTTTAGACGTTTTTTTAGAAAACGAGCGCTGGGGGCGCCACTGTGTCAATAGAGCAAGCGCGACGATTGAGAACGAAACGTTCTCTGGGTTGCGCCTAACTTCGAAGATAATCTCCCATGGAAGCGCCTTGAACGACATTTTTAAAATTTGGGGAGATTTTTTAAAAAAGCGAAGGTCGTCGCGCCACTGTATGGGTAGAGCGACGGCGAAGAAATCAAGCGATCTTTTGCCGAAACGACGAAACGGCTCGCCAAAGGGCTGAATCTGACGATTGGCTCGCGACGCTATCACTTTGGTTTTTGTAACATTAAGCGGAGGACGAACAACATGGCTTCTTACGAATATTGCCATTTATACGGATGCGCTAGGGAACTAATAGACGAGCAAGCGGTTAAGGAATGGCGCCAAGCTGCGGAAGCTGGCGATTCGACGGCGATGTACAACCTTGCCCAATGTTATTTCCATGGAGCCGGCGTTCAGCGGAACCAAACGGAAGCAATCCATTGGATGCGCCGGGCGGCGGGCGCTGGAATTTCGGGCGCGATGTACACGCTCGGCGGTTGGTATTCCAACAGCGGGAACGCCGTTGAAGCGGCGAAGTGGATTCGCCAAGCGGCGGAGTCCGGTCATGTGGGTGCGATGAGCTTTCTAGGCTCTTTGTACGTCCTGGGCGAGGGCGTCGTGCAGAACGCGGGAGAGGCGGTCAAATGGTTTCGTCGAGCCGCCGCAGCCGGGGATAGAGAGGCGTTAGAGGCGCTGAAATCGTTCGAATCGAAGCGCTAACGCCCTCGTTCCCATAGACGGATTAGTTTGTAAAACGCGGGAACGTCGCGGACCGATAGTCCATGGTCGTTTCCGCGTTGCGTTTATGCTCAATCGTCGCGTTGTCGACGGACGGAAATTAGAAGACGCTGTTAAGTGTTATCGCAACGATAAAGAGTTTTCGAGTTTAAGCGCGACGCCCAACCTTGCCGAGGGTTGCGAAATCGGCGTTTTTGTCGAGCGCAATTTGGAGGAAACCTTGAAGTTGTGACGAAAGACGTCTTCTGAAGGGATGCAAATGGCGACGGCGGCGTAGGAACGGTTCGGAGAGGAACCATGAGAGCGTGTTGAAAGTTCCCTCAAATTGCGTTATAATTGCCTGTTAGTAAATCAAAATATCGCAAACCGTCGAACCGCGTCGCTTTGTGTCAGTCAATTTTCACGGACGAAAAAGCTCGCGCCTTTTTGCGATGTTTGGAAGCAAGTCCGTTTGATTGGTTATTTTTTGGATTTTTAATTGTTTTTTTAAAAAGCGAAGGTCGTCGCGCCACTGTAAGAATAGGGCGACGGCAATGAAATCGAACGTGATTCCGCCGACTCGACGGGTTCGGCGATTTGACCGCGACGTTTAATAATTATTTTTGCACTTTGATTGGAGGACGATCAATGTCAACTTCAGACGATTCCAGCGCGATGAACGACTTTGCTCGATGCTACGAATTAGACGGCGTCGCCGAGCCGACCCCAGAAGAGGAGGTCGAGCGACTTCGCCAACTTGCGGAGGCGGGCGATCCCGACGCTATGCGCAACCTTGGCGTTCGTTATTTCAACGGCAATGGAGTCGAGGAGAACAAGGAAGAAGCGGTCAAGTGGTATCGTCAAGCGGCGGAGGCTGGTTCCCCTTCGGCAATGGTCGACCTCGGTTATTCTTATGCAAATGGTTATGGAGTCGAGGAGGATGATGAAGAAGCGGTCAAATGGTATCGCCAAGCGGCGGAGTTCGACTCTTCGATAGCGATGTACAACCTCGGCAATTGTTTTAAATACGGCGAGGGCGTCGAGCAGAATTGGGAAGAAGCGTTTAAATGGTTTCGGCGAGCGGCGGACGCTGGCGATTCGGACGCAATGTATTGCCTCGGCAATTGTTACGCTAATGGCGACGGCGTCGAGCAAAGTTGGGAAGAAGCTGTTCTTTGGTATCGACGAGGGGCGGATAAAGATAATTCCGTCGCGACTTTCAACCTTGGCGCCTGTTACTTCAACGGCTACGGCGTCGAGCAGAATAAGGAAGAAGCGGTCAAGCTGTTTCGCCACGCGGCTGAAGCGGGCGTCGTACCCGCGATGAACGCTCTTGACTCGTGTTACGCCCATGGCGAAGGGGTTGAGCGGGACATGGCGGAAGCGAACAAATGGCGTCGGCTTGCGGCGGAGACGGACGGTTCCAGTTCGATGATCAAAGTCGGCGTTCGTTATGAAGACGGCGACGGAGTCGGGGAGAACTCGGAAGAAGAGGTCAAACGGCTTCGTCAAGAGGCGGAGGCGGGCGATCCCGACGCGATGTTTAAACTTGGCGCCCATTACGACGCCGCGCGGGATATCGGACAAGCGATCCGCTGGTATCGTCTTGCGGCGGAGGCGGGCGATTCTAACGCGATGGTCAACCTCGGCGTTCGTTATGAAAACGGCTTGGGAGTCGAGGAGGACAAGGAAGAAGCCGCCAGATGGTATCGCAAGGGCGCGGATGCGGGCAATTCAGGGGCGATGTTTAATCTTGGCGGGTGTTGTTTCAACGGCGTCGGCGTCGAACAGAATTACGAAGAAGCGCTCGATCTGTGGCGCCGAGCGGCGAAGGCTGGCGTAACGCAAGCGATGACCGAACTTGGCGATTGTTACAGAACCGGCGAAGTCGTCGAGCGGGATATAAAAGAAGCGGTCAAGTGGTATCGCCAAGCGGCGGAGGCAGGCGATTCGAAGGGGAAGTTCGCCCTTGGTCATTTCTATTTCACAGGCGACGGCGTCTGGAAGAATAAGAAAAAGGCTGTCAAGTTATGGCGCCAGGCGGCGGAGGCGGGCTATCCGGACGCGATGTTCAACCTTGCTTCTTGTTACGGCGGCGGCATGGGCGTCAAACGGAGCGTTACGGAAGCGATCGAATGGTATCGCCGGGCGGCAGAGTCGGGCGATTCCCGCGCGGCGTTCAAGCTTGGCGAGATTTATAGAAACGGCGACGACGTTGAACGGAACATGGAAGAAGCGGTTAGGTGGTTTCGCCAGGCGGCGGAGGCGGGCGATTCGGACGCGATGTTCGATCTTGGCGTTTGTTATGACAGAGGCGACGGCGTCGAACGGAACTTGGAAGAAGCGGTCAGGTGGTTTCGCGGGGCGGCGGAAGCCGGCAATTTGGGCGCAATGTACAACCTTGGCGCTTGTTATTACAAAGGCGACGGCGTCGAGGAGGACAAGGAAGAAGCGTTTGAATGGTATCTCCAAGCGGCTGAAGGCGGCGAAACGGACGCGCTGATAGCCGTCGCTCTTTGTTATAACGAAGGCGTTGGCGTGGAACAGAATGAGGGAGAAGCAAACAAATGGTGGCGGCGAGCCGCAGACGCGGGGGAATCGGCCGCGAAGGCTGTCCTTGGCGAATGCGTCATGGAGGAGGCGGACTTTGAAAAGACGTTTGAAGCGGCTGCGAAGTCGGACAATCCAGAGGCGATGCGCACGCTTGGGTTCTGTTATCAACACGGCGTCGGCGTCAAGCGGAATATGAAGGAAGCGTTCAAATGGTATCGTCGAGCCGCAGACGCCGGCGATCTAGAGGCGATGGGCAGAATCGGCGCTTGTTATCACGACGGCGACGGCGTCGAACAGAATAAGGAAGAAGCGGTCAAATGGTTTCGCCGCGCCGCAGAGGCCGACGAATCGCATGCGGCGTACTTCCTTGGCGTTTGCTATTATGAAGGCGACGGGGTCGAGGAGAATAAGGAAGAAGCGTTCAAATGGTTTCGTCGATCGGCGGAAGTCGGCAATTCAGAGGCGATGTTCATCGTTGGCGCATCCTATCGCAACGGCGAGGGCGTCGAACAAGATTTGGAAGAAGCGGTCAAGTGGTTGCGCCGAGCGGCGGACGCGGGTCAATCAAGAGCAATGTTCCACCTTGGCGAAAGCTATGAAGAAGGAGTCGGCGTCGAGCGGAATATGAAAGAAGCGATCGAATGGTATCGCCAAGCCGCAGAGGCGGGCAATTCCGCCGCGATGTTCAAACTTAGCTCTTGTTATGAAACGGGCGATGGCGTCGAAGAGAATTCGGAAGAATCGGTCAAGTGGTTGCGCCGCGCGGCGGAAGCCGGCGACGAGAAGGCTATGTGCGCGCTTGGCTTTCGTTATGACAGCGGCGAGGGCGTCGAACAGAATTTGGAAGAAGCGGTCAAGTGGTTGCGCCGCGCCGCCGAAGGGGATGATACGAATGCAAAATTACTGGCGGCGGCGATTCTGGAAAAAATCGGAAAGAATTCGTAACACCGCTTTGCGTCATGGTTTCGTTACTCAAGTTATGAGACGATCCGCAAGACGCGGAAGGTTGGCGATCTTCGTCCAAGGACGCGGACTGCGTTTGAGGTCTTTTTCAATCGGCGCTACAACGGGGGTTCTTTTTTGGGAAACCGCCGACGACGATCTGAACGTTTGCCTCCGAGTTGCGAGTAAGAAGACCGCGTCTCCCTTTTGAAGCGTTGAGATTCACAGAGTCGCAACGTTTTTTCTGAGAGTTTTTTGCGTGTGGAAAGCCTTATGTTTTTCCGTTCCATTCGGGAAAATGGTCGTTTGAAACGTCTTTTGAGGATTTTTAGTCGTTTTTTTAAGAAAGCGACCGTCGTCGCGCCACTGTGCGGGTAGAACGACGGCAATGAACTCGAATGGGCTTCCGCCGACGCGACGAAGCGCGGCGATTTGACCGCGACGTTTAACGTTAGACTTTACGATATGATTGGAGAATAATCAATGTCGACTGCAAACGATTCAGACGCGACGGATAACCTTGTCCGATGTTTCGAATTTGACGAAGTCGCTGAAGCGACCCCTGAAGAAGAGTTCGAGCAGTATCGTCGAGGGGCGGAGGCTGGCGAACCCGCCGCGATGTTCAGTCTTGCCGTTTGTTATATGAACGGGGACGGCGTTGAAGAGAACAAGGAAGAAGCGTTCAAATGGTATCGCCAAGCGGCCGAGGCTGGCGAATCCGCCGCGATGTTTAATCTTGCCCAGTGTTATATGAACGGCGAAGGAGTCGAGGAGAGCAAGGAAGAAGCGTTCAAATGGTATCGTCAAGCTGCGGAGGCTGGCGAACCCTCCGCGATGTTCAATCTTGCCGTTTATTATATGAACGGGGACGGAGTCGAGGAGAGCAAGGAAGAAGCGTTCAAATGGTGGGGGCGCGCCGCGGAGGCTGGCGACCCCGCCGCGATGTTCAATCTTGCCGTTTGTTATGAAAACGGCGACGGCGTCGGAGAGAACAAGGAAGAAGCGTTCACGTGGCGGCGTCGCGCGGCGGAAGCGGGCGAACCAGTGGCTATGCTCAGTCTTGCCCACTGTTATATGAACGGGGACGGAGTCAAGGAGAACAAGGAAGAAGCGTTCAAATGGTATCGTCTGGCAGCGGAGGCGGGACGTCCAACGGCGATGTTCAATCTTGGTTGTTGTTACGACTTCGGCAACGGAGTCGAGGAGAACAAGGAAGAAGCGTTCAATTGGTATCGCCGAGCCGCTGAGGCGGGGAATGCGGATGCGATGAACAGCCTTGGCGTTAGTTATCAATTCGGCGAGGGAGTCGAACGGAACCATGAAGAAGCGTTCAAGTGGTTTTGTCGAGCCGCTGAGGCTGGCAGCGTAAACGCGCTAGGCAACCTTGGCGATTGTTATTCCGACGGCGTGGGAGTCGAGCGGAACGAAGAAGAAGCGGCGAAATGGTATCGCCGAGAGTTTGAGGCTCTTTACGAGGGGGAAACCGGGGAAGACGGTCTTGCCGTGATCCGGCTTTGAATCTTTGACGCCGGTCGAGATTCGCCCTTTTCCAACGGGTGAAATCGAGCCGTAAACGCTGGATCGTCGCCGCGTATGTCGATTTCAGGGCCGCTTATCGGGGATTGAGAGTTTTCGAGGGAAAACGTCCCCGGAACCTCGTCGGCGTCCTTATGTCGCGCAAAAGATTCCTGTTTGCCGTTTACGAACAAGTCGATTTGAATCGTTATTTTTTTGGTTTTTTTTAGTTGTTTTTTTAAGAAAGCGAAGGTCGTCGCGCTACTGTATGGGTAGAGCGACGGCGAAGAAATCGAACGGGAGTCCGCCGACGCGACGAAGTCCAGCGATTTGACCGCGACGTTTAACCTTAGTATTTGCAACACAATTGGAGAACAATCAATGTCGTCTATAAATGATTCCAGCGAGATGAACAACCTTGGCGATCGTCGTGAAGACGGCGACCGCGTCGAGCGGAGTTTGGAAGAAAAGGTCAAGGGGTATCGTCAAGCGGCGGAGGCGGGCGATGCGGGAGCAATGTTCAACCTTGCTCGGTGTTATGAAGACGGCAATGGCGTCGAGCAAGATTTGGCGGAAGCGGTCAATTGGTACCGCCAAGCGGCGGAGGCGGGCGATACAGACGCGATGGTCAACCTTGCCACCTGCTATATCGCAGGCAACGGCGTCGGGCAGAGCTTTGAAGAATCGATTCGTTGGTGTCTTCTTGCCGCAGAGTCGGGCAACTCGATCGCGATGGTCAACCTTGGCGTCCTTTATGAAAAGGGCGACGGCGTCGAGCGGAACGAGGAAGAAGCGGTTAAATGGTATCGCCGCGCCGTAGAGACGGACAAATCGGACGCGCCCCCAGTCGCGATGTACAACCTCGGCGGATGTTATTTCAACGGCGTCGGCGTCGAACAGAACAGGGAAGAAGCGATCAAGCTGTGGCGCCGCGCCGCAGAGGCGGGCTTTTCACAAGCGATGATCGAACTTGGCGATTGTTATAGAAGGGGCGACGGCGTCGAACAGAACGAAGAAGAAGCGACCGAATGGTATCGCCGCGCCGCAGAATCGGGCGATTCAAAGGCGGCGTATTGCCTCGGGGTTTGTTATTACAACGGCGCCGGCGTCGAGCAGAGCGCGGAAGAAGCGGTCAAGCTGTGGCGCCAGGCTGCGGAGGCTGGCTATTCAGACGCGATGTTTAATCTTGGCTCTTGTTACGCCTCGGGCTCCGGCGTCGAGCGAGATTTGGCGGAAACGATCAAATGGTATCGCCGCGCCGCAGAGTCGGGCGATTCGCGCGCGGCGTTCAAACTTGGCGTTTTTTATAAGAACGGCGACGGCGTCGATCAGAATATGGAAGAAGCGATCCAATGGTATCGCCTCGCCGCAGAGGGCGGCGAATCCGACGCGATGGTCAACCTCGCCGCTTGCTATATCGCAGGCGACGGCGTCGAGCAGAACATGGAGGAAGCGTTTCGTTGGATGCATCTCGCCGCAGAGTCGGGCAATTCCACCGCGATGTACAACCTTGGCGTTTTTTATGACAATGGCGACGGCGTCGAACAGAATAAGGAAGAATCGCTCAAATGGTATCGTCGCGCCGCAGCGGAGGGCGATTTTGACGCGATGGTTGCGCTCGGCGTCATTTCCTTTGGCGAAGGCGAAGGCGAAGAGGATGAGTGAGAAGCGTCAAGCGGTTTGTTCGCGCGGTTGAAGCCGATCGTCCATGCGCGGCGTTTAACTTTGCTTTCGTATGACCCGATAGGAGAACGATCAATGTCTTCCTTCAACAATTCTGACGCGACGAACGTCCCTAGCGATCGTCGTCAAGACGACGACGGCTTGGCGGAAACGATTGACGCGCTTCACACAATGGCGGAGGTTGGCGTCCCAGAGGCAATGTTCAACCTTGGCTGGCATTATGAAAATGGCGTCGGCGTCGAGCGGAATTTTGCTGAAGCGATCCAATGGTATCGCCAAGCGACGGAGGCGGGAAATCCTCGCGCGACGAACCGTCTTGGCGACTGTTATTATTTTGGCGAAGGGGTCGAGCGAAACTTTGACGAAGCGTTCAAACTGTATCTCGACGCGGCGACGAGCGCCTGTTGTTTGGGCGTCCGGAACGCCTTTGAGGAAAACGACGACCTTGAGCCGAGTTCGGAAGAAATAATTGAGCGATGGCGCCAAGAGATTGCGTTCGGCGGGTATTCGACCGCGATGTTCAAGGTCGCCGCTTGTTATTTCGAAGGCGTCGGCGTCGAGCGGAATTATGTCGAGGCGGCGAATTGGTTTCGCCGCGCGTCGCTTGCCGGCGATCATGACGCGACGATCAACCTAGGCGTTTGTTACTTCGAAGGCAAAGGCGTCGAACAGGACAAGAAAACAGCGATCGAACTGTGGCGTCGCGCCGCCGAGGCCGGCGTTACGCGCGCGATGCTCAATCTTGCCAAGATTTATTGCGACGGCGACGGCGTCGCGGCGAGTTGGGAAGAGGCGGTCCATTGGTGGCGTCGCGCGGCGGAGGCTGGCGAATCAATGGCGATGTACAACCTTGGCGTTTGTTACGGCAATGGTCTAGGGGGCGAACAGAACCTAGAAGAAGCGATCAGGTGGTATCGCCGAGCCGCCGCCGAAGATGTGGAAGAGGCGAAAGCGGCGCTGGAACGGCTCGGAGAGAAACTCTGACGGCGATTGAACGCCGGTTCATTTCTCAAGTTTTGAGATCGAACCGCAAGTCGCGGAGGGCGACGTCGTCTGATCGCTTAACGGCTTTGGCGCCTTAACGAATCTTTTCAGCCTGCGAAAAGAGCCGTTACGTTTGCGCAAAGGCGTCTTTTCCTCAATAAATTTCAATATCGATAAAAAGTTTTGTAAGATTTTTGCATGGACAGCATACAAGTTAATAGAGCTTCGCTTGGGGGCGAGGGTTTGTTAGGGGGGGTGGCAAGGATGTTTCCACTCCCCCTCTTTTTTTGCGTTCCGTCTTTTCGTAACTTAGCTTTATCACAGCGTTTCCGATAGTAAATCGACTAGCGAAACATCGGGACGAACGCGCGCCGTCGCGTTACGAATTCCGTCGAGCCGAACTCGGAAGAAACCGTCAAGGGGCGTTTATTTTTAGGTTTTGGGGGAAGTTTTTTAAAAAAAGACCGTCGTCGCGACACTGTATGGATAGAGCGACGTCGAGGAAATCGAACAGGGTTCCGCCGACGCGACGTTAAGATTAAACTTTGTAGCTTGAAAGGAAGACGAACAATGTCGACTTCAAACGATTCTGAGGCGATTGTTAACCTTGGCAAACGTTATTTCAACGGCGAGGGAGTCAAGCAGGATTCCGTAGAGGCGGCGAAATTGTTTCGTCAAGCCGCCGAGACCGGCAATCCAACGGCGACGTACAGCCTTGGCGTATGTTATTTCAACGGCGAGGGAGTCCAAGAGAACAAGGAAGAGGCGTTCAAACTGTTTCTCAGCGCGGCTGAGGCGGGCGATTCAAACGCGAGGTTTAACCTTGGCGTTTGTTATCACAACGGCGAAGGAGTCGAGCAGGATTTAGTCGAGGCGGTCAATCAGTTTCGTCAAGCGGCGGGGGCGGGGCATTCAGACGCGACGTTCACCCTCGGATACTGTTACGCGCGAGGCAAAGGCGTCAAGCAGGATAAGGAAGAAGCGTTCAAGTGGTATTGCCGCGCGGCGGAATCGGACCATTTAGACGCGATGCGCAGCCTTGGCGATTGTTATCTCAAAGGCGAAGGGGTTGAACGCGATTATGCGGAAGCGCTCAAATGGTATCGCCGCGCTGCGGAAGGGGGCGATCCGATCGCGATGTATAACGTTGGCGTTCGTTATTCCGCAGACGAAGACGGCGGCGTCGAACAGAACTTGGAAGAAGCGGCGAAATGGTGGCGGCGAGCCGCAGAGGCGGAGCAGCCGCAAGCGGCGTATAACCTCGGTCTTTGTTATTTCAAAGGCGTCGGCGTCAAACAGGACTTTCAAGAAGCGGTCAAATGGTTCGTTCGCGCTGCGGAAGCGGACGTTCCAGAGGCGGCGCGCAGCCTTGGCGATTGTTATCACGATGGCAAAGGGGTCGAACGCGATTATGCGGAAGCGTTCAAATGGTATCGCCGCGCTGCGGAAGGGGGCGATCCGATCGCGATGCATAACGTTGGCGTTTGTTATTCCGTAGACAAAGACGGCGGCGTCGAACAGAACTTTCAAGAAGCGGTCAAATGGTACGTACGCGCGGCGGAGGCGGGCGTTCCAGAGGCGGCGCGGAACCTTGGCGAATGCTATTACGATGGCAAAGGGGTTGAACGCGATTATGCGGAAGCGTTCAAATGGCGACGTCGCGCGGCGGAGTCCGGCGACGTCGAGTCGGCGCATAGCCTCGGTCTTTGTTATTTCTACGGCAAAGGCGTCAGACGGAATCTAGAAGAAGCGCTCAAATGGCAGCGCGTCGCGGCGGAGGCGGGTCACTCGGTCGCGATGCACAACCTTGGCTTTTGTTATTACTCCGGCGTCGGCGTCAAACAGGACTTTGAAGAGGCGGTCAAATGGTATCGTCGCGCGGCGGAGGCCGGGCAATTTGATTCGATGCACAACCTCGGCGTTTGTTATACCGAAGGCAAAGGCGTCGAACGGGACTTTGACGAAGCGATCAAATGGTATCGTCGCGCGGCGGAGGCCGGGCATATAGAGTCGACGTACAGCCTTGGCCTCTGTTATCTCGACGGTCGAGGAGTCGAGCGGAGTTGTTCCGAAGCGGTCAATCTGTTTCGCCGCGCGGCGGAGGCGGGTCATTCGGGCGCGATGAGTAATCTTGGCTGTTGTTACGAAGTTGGCTCGGGCGTCGAACGAGATTTTGTCGAAGCGGCGAAGTGGTACCGACGCGCGGCGAGCGCCGGTTATCCCCTCGCGTTCTTCAATCTTGCGCGCTGTTATGAAAACGGCGCGGGCGTCGAGCGGAATTGGACGGTAGCGTTCGGGCTGTATCACCGAGCCGCCGTCGCGGGGGTGAAAGAGGCGATAGCGGCGTTGGAACGGCTCCGAAAGGGATTTTCTAACGCCGAGTGAAGGCTCGTTTCATTCCGAATGTTTTGAAATCGGTTCGCAAGTCTCGGGACGCGCGAACCGGTCGTCTGACGGCGTCGACGATTTGAATCGCCGCGTTTTGCCGAGTTGCAACGCGATTTTTCCGTTTTTTGAACGGAGCGTTCCCCGTGTTTTGCGTCGTTGTTCGGGACAAGACGCCTTGAACCGTTTCAATTTTGAAATTTTAGTCGTTTTTTTTTAAGAAGCGAGCGTCGTCGCGCCACTGTATGGGCAGAACGACGCGGGGAAGTCGAACGATTTTTGTCGACGCGTCGAAGTTCGGCGATCTAGCCGCGACGTTTATCATAAGTCTTTGTATTTTTGTTTGGAGGACGATCAATGTCGACGTCAAACAATTCCAGCGCGACGAATACCCCCTGCGATTATCGTACAGACGACGACGGCGTCGAGTTGACCTCGGAAGAGAGAGTCAAGCGGCTTCGCCAAGCTGCGGACGCCGGCGATTCGGCCGCGATGTTCTACCTTGGCGCTTGCTATGCCGACGGCGACGGCGTCGAGCAGAGTCTTGCCGAAGCGGCGACATGGTATCGCCATTCCGCCGAGGCGGGCGAATTGACCGCGATGTTCAACCTCGGCTCCTGTTATTACGCAGGTTACGGAGTCGAGCGGGATTATACGGAAGCCGTCAAGTGGTTTCGGCGGGCCGCAGAGGCTGGCGTTCCCATCGCGGCGACTTGGCTTGGCGTTTGTTATTCCGACGGCGACGGCGTCGATCAGAATTTTGCGGAAGCCGTCAAGTGGTATCGTCTAGGGGCGGACGCCGGCGATCCAATGGCGGCGCTGCGCCTCGGCAACTGTTATTTAGGCGGTTTAGGCGTCGAACAGGATGTTGAGGAAGCGACCCGATGGTATCGCCGAGGGGCGGACGCCGGCGAAACGGAAGCGATGTTCAACCTTGGCGTTTGTCATCTCAACGGCGTCGGCGTCGAGCGAAACCTTGAAGAAGCGGCGAAACGGTTTCGCGACGCCGCGGAGGCGGGATTGCCCAAAGCGGCGCATAACGTCGGCGTTTGTTATTACCAAGGCGTCGGCGTCGAACAGGATTATGCGGAGGCGGTCGGATGGTATCGTCGCGCCGCCGAAGCTGGCGTTCCAGACGCGATGGGTTCCCTTGGCGATTGCTATTCCAACGGCGTCGGGGTCGAGCGGGATGACGTCGAAGCGGTCAGATGGTATCGTCGCGCGGCGGAGGCGGGCGACTCAAAGGCGGCGCTCAACCTTGGCGTTTGCTATCGAGTGGGCGAAGGAGTCGAGCAAGATAGGGACGAGGCCGAGAAGTGGTTCCGCCGAGCGGCGGAGGCGGGCAATTCCGACGCGCTGGTTCATCTTTCTTTCTGTCGCATAAGACTTACGTCCATTGGAGGAGACCGCGACGGGGAGAATCGACCGGACGAGAACGGCGATTTGTTCGCAATGCTCAGTCTCGGTTCTTTATACGAACACGGTCAAGGGGTCGAACAGAACCTAGAAGAAGCGATCAAGTGGTATCGTCGCGCGGTCGCCAGAGGGTCTGAAAGAGCGATCGAGGAGTTGAGACGACTCGGAGAGAAGCCTTAACGTCGATTGAACGCCAACGGAAGGCTCGTTTCATTTCGATCCTTTTGAAACGAGCCGTAAATCGCGCGACGTCGCGGATCAACCGACAAACGACGTCGGCGGGGGACGTTTGTTCTCCGCCGACGCTTTTTGCCTTCGTAGAGAAGAATTATTGAATCGGTTAAATGACCGCCGCGTCGTTACATAAGCGTTAATTCCGTCAAAAGACTCAAAAAAAGATTAAAAAACCTTGTAAGATTTTAGTCTGAGTCCGCATACAGTTTTATTAGAGAACGCCCCTCAGGGAGCGAGGTTTTAGAGCAAGGACGTCTTGGGATTCCGTCTGGAATCCGGTTGTCTCGGATGATCAGTTTCTGCGACGTTCTCAATGGCCGTTTGAGTTGGAACTTATCGGCTACGATCTAGGCGGGATCGCCAGGCTTGGAGGGCTTGACGATCCCGCGCGTCGTTTATCTTCGGCCTTGTTATTGACTTGAGGACGAATAACGTCTTTGGCGAATCATTCCAAGGCAAAGAGCGGGATCTTCTTCTAACGAGCCAAAATCGGCGAGGTTTTTCATCGTCGATAAATTTTTTATGAAAAAACGTCGCGATTCGGAAAATTTATTGGATTCTACCCCGACGGATAGCCGATATACAGTATGGACGAGGTCATGCGCGTCTGAACTTTTTCATAAAAGACGCCAATGCGAGCAAAACGACTTGACAAAAACCCGTCCGGGTTGAATACTGATCTTGGGAGTTTTCTCAGGGACGGAGCGTTTTGGAGGATAAAGGCGTCTTTGAGTCCTTTTGGGATTTCGTTTTCACGTAAGATTTAATCTTTTACGACGTTTCCGATAGCAATATGAGTTGAAAACAGCGGCGACGAACTCTTGTCGTTGCGCTACGAATTCCGGCGTCGCCGAACGGAGGAGTCTGGCGATTTGACCGCGACGTTAAACTTTGGGTCTAGTTTTTGAACGGAGTAAGATCATGCGAGTTTCAAATGAATACGACGCGACGAATAACTTTGACGATCGCCATAGCGACGGGGAGGGAAGCGAGCGGTTTTGGGAAAGAGCGGTCAATCGAGCCGCTGAGGAAAGCGATTGGGTCGACTTTCATCGCGAAGACGGCGAAAACGTCGAATCGAACTCGGAAAAGGTCGTCGCGCGGCTTCGTCGGGCGGCGGAAGCGGGCGATCCGGACGCGATGTTCGAGCTTGGCAACCTCCGTTATAAGGGCGAAGGAGTCGAACAGGACTTTGCGAAAGCGGCGGATCTGTATCGTCAGGCCGCGGAGGCCGGTCATTTGGGCGCGACGACCAATCTTGGCGTTTGTTTTCACGAGGGCGCCGGCGTCAATCAGGACTATGAGGAAGCGGTTAAATGCTGGCGTCGAGCGGCGGCGGCGGGCGATTTAACCGCAACGCGCTATCTTGGCAACTGCTATCAAGACGGCGACGGGGTCGATCAGGATTTGAAAGAAGCGATTAAATATTGGCGTCAGGCGGCGGAAGCGGGCGATCCAGACGCGGCGTTCGAGCTTGCCGGACGTTATTTCAGGGGCGAAGGGGTCGCGCGAGATTCTGTAGAATCTGCGAAATGGTTGCGTCAAGCGGCGGAGGCGGGGCTTATAGACGCGATGAACAATCTTGGCTTCTATTATTACAAAGGCGTCGGCGTCGAACAGAATTTTACCGAAGCGGTCAAATGGGCTCGTCGCGGGGCTGAGGCGGGCGATTCGACCGCGATGTTCAATCTTGCCAACCTTTATAAGAAAGGCGAGGGCGTCGAGCAGAGTTGGGAGGAAGCGATTAAATGGTGGAAGCGCGCGGCGGAAGCCGGCAATTCCGACGCGATGTTCAACCTTGGCGTTTGTCACGCTAGGGGCGACGGTCTCGAGCGGGACGTTATCGTCGCGATCGACTGGTATCGCCGCGCCGCAGACGCCGGCAATTCCGACGCGATGTTCAACCTTGGCGTTCGTTACTCTAAGGGCGACGTTCTCGAGCGGGACTTTATCGTTGCGATCGACTGGTATCGCCGCGCGGTGGAAGCGGGCTCTGCTAAGGGGATGTTTGCCCTTGGCGTTTGCTACGCCAAGGGGAGGGGCGTCGAGCGGGATAGCGCGGAAGCGGTCGACTGGTATCGCCGCGCGGCGGAAGCGGGCTCTGCTAAAGGGATGTTTGCTCTTGGCGTTTGCTACGCCAAGGGGAGGGGCGTCGAGCGGGATAGCGCGGAAGCGGTCGACTGGTATTTACGAGCGGCGGACGCCGGTGATTTCCGGGCGATGTTCAACCTTGCTCTTCATTATTGCAGAGGCGACGGGGTCGAACGGGATTATGCGGAAGCGGAAAAGTTGTTAGTCCGAGCCGCCGAAAACGGGGTTTCACGGGCGCGCTTGGCGTTGGCTGCGCTCCGCATGAAGCGCGACGTCGGTTGAACGCACGTTTCATTTTCGTCGCCGCGTGTCGGGGAAAGGCGTCGACGGACGGTCTTTTTTTTTGTCGCAAGCCTCCTGATTCGCGCAAGTCGATTGCGAATCCTCCTTTTGAAGCGGATTGATTTTTTTTAGGAAAAACGCCCCGTATCTCGACGCCAGACTTTCTTTCACGTAAGATATTTGCATTGGCCGCCGAGAGGAAGCGCAGCGGCAATGGAGTCCGGCGATTTAACCGCGCCCTTTAACTTTGATCTTTATCACTCGATTGGAGGACGACCAATGGCATTTACAGAGGAATCCGGCGCGACGAACAACCTTGACGGACGTCGAGAAGAGGACGAACTGAGCTTGGAAGAAAAGATCAAAAAGCTTCGTCAAGCCGCGGAGGCTGGCGATTCCGACGCGATGCGCATTCTAGGCGCTTGTTATTTAACCGGCGACGGCGTCGAACGGGATTCAGTAGAAGGAGCGAAGTGGACTCGTCAAGCCGCGGAAGCTGGCGATTCCGACGCGATGCACAACCTTGGCGCTTGTTACGAATCGGGCGACGGCGTCGAGCGGAACTTAGAGGAAGCCGTCAAATGGTATCGTCGAGGGGTGGAACTGGGCAGTTCAGCCGCGGCGCTTCGCCTTGGCGCTTGTTATTTCAACGGCGACGGCGTCGAATCGGATCCAGTAGAAGGGGCGAAGTGGACGCGTCAAGCGGCGGAGGCCGGCAACCCGTCCGCGATGCGTCTCCTAGGCGCTTGTTATTGCGTCGGCAACGGCGTCGAAGTGGATTTTGTTGAATCGGTGAAGTGGACGCGTCAAGCCGCGGAAGCGGGCGAACCTGTCGCGTTGTACAATCTTGGCGTCTGTTATGAAAAGGGGAGAGGCGTCGAACAGAACAAGGAAGAAGCTTTCAAGTGGTATCGTCGCGGGGCGGAATCGGGCAATCCAGCCGCGATGCGCGCTCTTGCTCTTTGTTATGGAAGAGGCGACGGCGTTGAGCGGGATTTGGAAGAAGCGACCAAATGGCTCCGCCAAGCCGCGGCGGCGGGCGATTCGGTCGCGATACGGATTCTTAACTCCGGCGACAGCGGCGAACCCGATTCTGTGAGAAGGGCGAGGCGAATTCGTCAGGTCGCGGAGGCGGGCGATTCGGACGCGATGTTCGACCTTGGCGTATGTTATGAAAGGGGCGAGGGCGTCGAACGGAATTTGGAAGAAGCGATCAAATGGTATCGCCGAGGCGCGGAGTCGGGCAGTTCAAGGGCAATGATTCAACTTGGATATTGTTACATGAACGGTTCCGGCGTCGAGCGGAATTTGGAAGAAGCGTTCAATCTGTATCGTCGAGCCGCCGACGCGGGCGATTCATTCGCGATGTGCAGCCTGGGCAATTTTTATGAAACGGGCGACGGCGTCGAGCGGAACTTGGAAGAAGCGATCAAGTGGTATCGCCTAGCCGTCGACGCGGGGAGTCCATACGCGACGTACTACCTTGGCAATTGTTATTACAGGGGCGTCGGAGTCGAGCGGAACTTGGAAGAAGCGATCAATTTGTTTCGCCGAGCGGGGGAGGCGGGGTTTTCAGACGCGTTGGACAGCCTTGGAATCTGTTATTACAACGGCGAGGGAGTCGAACAGGATTATGCGGAAGCGGTCAAGCTGTTTCGCCAATCTGCGGAGGGAGGCTGGTCGGGCGCGATGTTTCACCTTGGCGCTTGTTATGAACACGGCAATGGCGTCGAACAAGACTTGGAGGAGGCGTTAAAATTGTACCGTCAAGCCGCCGCCAATGGGAGCCAAGAAGCGAAGGTTGCGTTTATGCGGCTCATGGCGGGGCTTTAACGTCGGTTGAACGCACGTTTCACTTTCGTGCTTTTTGAGGTGGAAACGGCTTTCGCGCTTTTTTTCGCCGTTGATAAACAAGGACGCGCCGCG
>CAMZHY010000017.1 GCA_947307005.1 uncultured Planctomycetaceae bacterium | reverse complement strand
TTGACGACGTCTTCGCCGACATGGCGGCCGACGACGTTGAACTCGAAACGATGCTCGACGACGACCTCCTCGCCAACCTCTTCAACGACTAACCCTGAGTTGAAACCGCGGGACGCGTCTTTCGCAACGCGTCCCGCGCGCCGACAAAAAGAGGGGATTCGGCGTCAAACCGAATCCCCTCTTGATATTTCAACAACGCTTGTCGAGGCGGTCAAAAGCGCCGCCTAAGTTTCAGAGCAATCGGCGGATTGAGACCGTATTCGCGCTAAAACTTTTCCGGGTCGCTTCAAATGTCCGTCCCTCCTCGCGAGTCGTCTTGGTAATGACGCGACGAGTTATCTTTTCTAAACCCCGTATATCGTCCACTTCGAATCGAGGGCTAAGCTCGGGTTTAGGGATTTCTTACGTCTTTTCGTTCGATAGGGGGAAGAATCTTTTACCCTTCAGAGGGCGCGCTCGACTTTCCGCGCTTTAAGAGCTTCGCTAACCTGACGGCGCCGTAAACTGTCGCCCCGAGCCAGAACGGGACGTCGAGAATTGCGTCGAAGAAGTTGGCGTAAACGCCAAGCGCGTGGAGAACGTCGGCGACGCAGGCGATCAGGAAGACGACTGGGGAACCGAAAAGAACGGCGACGCCCGAAACGACGAGCGCGCAAAGAGGCGCGTATCCAAAACGGTAGAGGTCGACGCTTAAAACGTTGAACTCCGAAAGATAAAGCAAAAGCCCGAAGACGCAAGGAACGACGATCCCAAGGACGCCGACGCGAATCTTGACGGTCGGTTTCCATAACGCAAACGTCGCGACAAACAAAGACGAAACGCTCGGAACGTCGTAAAACGCGAAAACGCGGTTTGCCAGCGAAGAGGATGGGACGGACGACCATGGGACCAGCGCGAGCCCTGCGACCAGCGCGGCGACCGCAATCCGCGTCCGTCTTGCTGGGAAGAAAAGCCCGACGAGCGCCCCGCACAACAAGGCGCAGGCGACCAGACCAAAATAATTCGACAAATCGTTCATGATATCAATCGACAGTCAGTCGACTTAGGCGACGCGTTATTCTTCGTAAACGCATTCCGTTAAATCGACAAGCTTGATCGTTTGGCGTTTATACGTGTAGGTTAAAAAGATCGAACCGTCTTCCGTTTGGGCGAAGAAAGGATAGGAAAACTCCGAATTCGGCTCGTTTTCCAGATCGCAGAGGAACGTCCAGCGCTCCGTCCGATCCCCCTCCGCTGTCAGTCGTTCAGCGTTCGTCTCGAAAAGGGAGAGCCGCGAACGATCCTCTTCGGCGTTCGCAACGAGAAAAACGCGTCCCGACGCCAGCGCCAGCGCGGCGACGCTCGCGTTGTAATTCTCCATCGTCGATCGCGACTCCGCGCGCCAGGTTCGCCCCCCGTCGGTCGACTTCGACGTTCCCATCTTGCCTGACGGCGTTCTCGAGAAGGAAACGGCGACGTCGGAAGAAAGCGGAACGACGCACGGCTGCAAACTCTCGCGGTTCCCGTCGATCGGAATGCGAGCGCGACCGAGCATGCGTCCGCTCTTGTCAAACGACAGAGTCATCCCGTACTTCGTCGCAAACTCGCAGTAGACGGGCAGTAAAAAGCCTCCGTCTGCTTTCGGGACGCAAGGGGTTCTAATCAGCGCGGACATATTGAAGAAAGGACTCGTTCGCAAACGTCGAAACTTCGACCAGTTTTTCCCGTCGTCGTCCGAATATCGGTAATTAATCGCCGATCCCGACCATCCGCCGTAGGAAACGCTGACGACAAACATCCACAGGCGTTTTCCCTGCGAATAAACGACGGGATTCCCAACTTTGCGAATCGACCGAAGAAGGTCTTTCGCAACGTCGGACGGAGCGCAGACGATTTCCGCAGTCCCGCCGTCCAGACCATCGCGCGCGATTCTCTCGCCGTAAATGCGAACGTCCTTCGCGCCTTCGCGAGTCCCGCCGTACCAGAGCGTCAACAGCCGCCCATCCGGCGCCTCGACGGTCGAAGACGAGTGATTCGATTGAACCGGAGTTTCCAACAAAGTCGATCTAACCTTCGAGAAATCAAACGCTTCGCGTTCGATTCGAATTGCGCGAGACGGGGGTTCGACCAATGAGGAAGGTTTGTCGACGAAATCGCGTTGTTTCAAACCAAAGAAGGAAGCAAGGATGAGAACAGCTCCTCCCACTCGAAAAAACAACGACGTTTTCAACGTTTTATTCATCATATCGCGCTATACAAGAAGATCGGAAACGGATCAAAAATCGTCGATTGGCGACGGCGTTATTCTTCGGTAATCGTCAATTCGCGACAGAGTATAGTCTTACGTTTAACGCCCTCGTCGTCGGGGTAATAGAAATCGCTGTAAAAGAAGAGCGCGCGGCGTTCGTCGAGGGGAAGGATTTCCGGGTTGTTGCAGGCGCCGTCCCAGTCGTGAAACTTCGGAGGATCGACGACGACGTTCGCGAGTTTGCTGCGGTCGCCTGGCGTCATAAGTTCGAGCGGCTCGCTCCATTCGCGCCCCGAGTCGTCGAGACAAACCCGAACAAACATTCCCGGCCGCGCGTAACAGAAGAGCGTAAAGCCGGATTTGAGCGAACAAAGACGCGGAAGCGTTCCAATCGGTGTGAAACGAACGGGATCGGACCACGTTTTACCGCCGTCTTCCGAACGGGTAATGTAGGTCGGCGACCACTCCTCGCCCGTCGATCCGTACCAGTTCGAGCGAAACACCCAGACGATCGACCCGTCGGGCATGAACTCAAAGTCGCTGTCGCTAAAACCGCCGCTCAGATACGGATAATTCTTCCCGTCTGCGGGATACTCCATATGGGCGACGCGTTGGAACGAACGCCCTAAATCCTCGGAACGAAAAAGCTCGGCGGAGTAATATGGGGAATACCATCCGTTTTCAGGATTGAGATGACCTTCTCCAGAAAACGCGCTGATCCATAACGCGCCGTCGGGACCGAGTTTAAGATTTCCTCGAGGGAAGATCGATTTCAGAATCTTTTTACCGCCGACAACATGAACGACGCGGGTCAACTTGGGCCAATCGACCTGAACGTCTTCGTCGATCGCTTCGGTCGCGCCGGCGGGCAGACGCTTGGCATGCCAGACTTTTTTGTCGAACTCAGGCGCGAGTCGATCGGCGTCGTACGCGTAAATGGAGCAACCGCCCATCCACGTTAGAACGCCCTCGGGCATGGGAAAAGTCCCCGGTTCCGCTTTTTTTGAAAAATCGTAGTCGGGCAATTTGTGAGAAAACCATTCGAACTTGTAGTCGGAAACGTCGATCCCGTTCTCCATCGGGAAAAAGAGCCTGTCTCCGTTCGCGAGTTTCACGCCGCACTCCGGGGCGACGCTCGCGTCGATTTCATCCCAGTTCTTTCCTTGATCGCGACTCTCAAACCAGCGATTCGCTTTGCCAAACGAAGAGACGTCGTCGTCGGCAATATGCACGGCGACGACGAGGCGGTCGCCCAAATCATAAGGACGAGGAAACTGATAAGGCCCCCAGAGTTGTTCCTCCGGACGGATTCCGCGCACGATCACGCGCTCTTCGCCCGCGGTAATACGCCAAGTTTTCCCGTCTTTTACAAACGTCGTCGACGGAAGATCCTCGCCGAACGCGGGAAGAACAAGCGTTAGAAAGGTCAAGAGCGCCAAGAATTTCGAAGGCCGCATCGCGTTTGTTCCTCCACGTTCGTCTGGAAAACCGAAAAACGCCGCGCGACGCGCGGCGGACGGCGATACAAAAGCAGGACGCCGCGAAACTCGCGACGTCCTGTTTAACTGAGTTCTCAAGGAATCAGGAAAGCGGCGTCAGCTTCAAATCACGGCGCGCCACAAGGTCGAGGATGTTTTCGTCGTCGTGGCGAGAGTAATGGACGCTTGAGAAGTTTCTCTCGAAGATACCGCGAACCAAAAGTCCCTCCGAGTCGGTCATCGGATCAAGTTCTCTGCCGGGATACACGAAACGCATCTCGACTTCGCGCTTTTCCGTAACGCCGATCGCAAAGGAAAACTTGTGAAATTTCGGAAGGAAGAACGTGTCGAAAAGCTCTTCGAGGAAGAGAAGCATGACTTGACGCAGTTCCAGTTCGAGAAGATGCTTCATCGCAAAATCCTCGACCTGCGCGTTGAAACTATAGAAGTCGAAGTTATCTTCGTCGATCTCGAAGCGGGCCGTGTCGACGCGGCGGATGAACGCGCGGGTGCGGTCGCGGCGCGGGCGTTCGAAAATCTGCTCGGGGTCGCCTTCTTCGTAAACGATCCCCTGATCCATGTAGAAGACGCGGTCGGAGACCTCGCGGGCAAACCTCATCTCGTGCGTGACGATCGCCATCGTCATGCCCGCTTCGTCGGCAAGGCTTCGGATCACGCCGAGAACCTCGTTGACCATCGTCGGATCGAGCGCCGAGGTCGGCTCGTCGAAGAGCATGATCTCGGGGTGCATCGCAAGCGCGCGCGCAATCGCCACGCGTTGCTGCTGACCGCCGGAAAGTTCCCAAGGAAACGCCCACGCTTTGCCCGCAAGCCCGACCTTGTCGAGCAGTTCATACGCCTGATCCGACGCTTCCGCTTTCGACATTTTCAAAAGCGACGTCGGCGCCAGCATGATGTTTTCCAGCGCGGAAAGGTGCGGAAACAGGTTGAACTGCTGGAAGACCATTCCCATCTTCATGCGCAGCTTGCGAACGTCCATCTTATCGACGTCGACGCCGTCGACGATAATCTGTCCCTCGTCGGGAGTCTCGAGAAGGTTCAGACACCGCAGAAACGTGCTCTTACCGGCCCCGGAAGGACCGACGATCGACACGATCTCGCCGCGATTGACGAACGCGTCGAGATTGCGCAACACGGAAACGCCGTTAAAGGTTTTGCAAAGACCTTTAACCTCGATCATTTTCGTAACAGGAGCGTCGGGACTCATACGTTCACCTCCCCCTTCGCGCGCTTGCGGCGCGTGACAGGATCAAGTCGGTATTCCAGATAAGCGAAGCCCGACGCCAGCAGATGCGCCGTGACAAGGTAGATGATGGCCGTCGCAATGAGCGGGAAAAACGCTTCGTACGTGCGTCCGCGAACGATGTCGCTCGCCTTCGTAAGGTCTTGAATCGCGACGTAGCCGACGATTGACGTCGTCTTGAGAAGCGAAATGAACTCGCCTTTGTAAACGGGCATAATGCGTCGGCACGCGATCGGGAAGATGATCTTGCGGAAGACGTCAAAACGCCCGAATCCAAGCGCGACCGCCGCCTCGATCAGCCCCTTGTCGATCCCGTCGACGCCGGTTCGCATCTGCTCGCCCGCGTACGCCGCGAAGTTCAACGCCAGCGCGATCGCCGCCACCATCTCGCCGGTAATCGACACCTTCGTAAAGACGACGTAGTAAAGCACAAGCAAAATAACCAGAATCGGCGTCCCCTGCATAAACGCGATGTACGTTTTCGCGGGATAGCGTAGCCAAGCGCGTTTAGAACGCCGCATCCAACATTGGAGAACGGCGAGAAGCGTGCCCAAAACCGTCGCGACCACCGTGATATAGATCGTCACGAGAAGCCCCTTCCAGAAGAGCTTCCATCGGTTGTCGACGAGGAACGTCTTTTCAAAGCTCCTCTTAATACGCTGCGCAAACGTCAACTGATCGACCGTAATCTGCGCCGGCGCCATCCCCGCGCAATAGACGACCGGACGATCGTCCGCAACGTAACGTTCCCGACGCACCATCACGGCGGTCGGAGCGTTAAGGTAGGGGTCGGAAAAGACGGCGTAAGAACATCTGCCTGAATCTAAATCGAGAAATCCGAATCCAAAATCGATCGTCTCGCTGTTCAGCGCGCGCGAAAGCTCTTCAAACAAAAGGGGACGAACGACGATCTCCGCGTTCATATAAAGAGCTAAACGTTTGACAAATTCAACTTCAAATCCCACCGCTTCCCCGTCGTCTCTAACGAAACCGACGGGAGGGTTGTCGAGCGCAATCCCCGCGACGTAAGGTCGCCCCGCGTTGATCGGATTGCTCGGATTCGGAAGTTCGGGAAGCCGCGAGTCGCTCGCCTTGAACCAGCGCTCGTACATATCGTCGGCGAGACACGCCGAAGAAGAGTCGACAGGTTTGAACGCGCCGTCCCATTTGTCGTTAAGATTCTCGACGCCACGCTCGCCGCGAAAGATCGCGATAAACTCGTTCGTCTGACGCAATAACTCAGGCTGCCCAGGAGGCGCGGCGACCGCGATACTGTTTTCACCGACGCTCCCGGAAAGGACGACGAGTTCGGGATCGAGGGCTGCAAAGTATTCCAAATACGGACGGTCATGGGCGATCGCGTCGACTTCGCCGTTTTTTAACGCCTCCGTCATCATCGTTGGATCGTCGTATCGCCGCATCGTCGCGAGAGGAAACGTTTCGATCGTCCTTGAAAAGGCGTTCGTGTCCTTTTCGACGCCAATGACAATCTTCGAACTGTTCAAATCGCTCAGCGAGCGAACGGCGACGTCCTTCTGACGTCCGCGTCCTTGAATTACAAACGCCGCAAGAACGACCACAAGGAGCGCGAAGAAGAACCAGCGACGTCGACGCGTCGCGAACGCCGAGGAACCGTCCCCGGCGCTTGAAGGAAACAGATTCCGCATCCCTAACCTTAGCCCTCGATTACGAAAAGCCGAAATGACCGTCCGATCCGACCAAGAACGCGACTCCGGCAAAACGCCGCTAATGGTCGCATAAAAAACCAAGGCGAAACGCCGGGGCGTTCATCGTTCACGGTCGAGATCAAGACTCGAAGCGCGTCCGCGGTCTCGTCAAGAAAACCGCCGACGCGTCGTCAATCCTTTCCGAGCGATCGCTAAAAACTATTGGAATCCTTCGGAAAGAAACAACGCGCTAAAGCGCGCCGAAAAGATCGGCGCGTCCGCTTTTACAGAATATTGCGGAGAAAAATCACCCGCCGGTTGGAAAGACAAAAACAACGTTCAAACGCGACGCGGAACGCCCCATTTGTCAACAAGGGCGTCCCTAAACGACGCGCGACGCGCAAATGGCATACGAAGGCTCATTCGCCTTCCGGAACCTCGTCGATCTTAAGTTCAAGATCAGCGTCCGCGCCCGCGGCTTCAGGGGCGGCGGGTTCTTCCTGCGTTTCGGTTTCCGCAGGGGCGTCGACCGTTTCAGCCTCGACTCCAGTCGCAGCCGCGTCCTCGGGAACGGTCGTCGCTTCGACTTCCGTCGGAGTTTCAAGGGCGTCGGCGGCGGGCTCCGTTTGAGGCGTCGCTTTAGACTGTTCGCCGGTCTGTCCGTCGGCGGATTCGAGAGGTTGCCAACGACTCTTAAGAATCATAATGCCGGCGGGGCATTCGATGTAATCGTCGGAGAAAAGCATCGTTTCGGCGCGTTCCGGGGTCTTGTCGAGGTTGCCGACGGCGAAATCGAGCTGACCGCTTTCAACCGCGGGGAAGAGCGCGTCGTAGTAAAGGCGCTTGAACTCGAATTCGACGTTGTACCAGAGCGCGAACCGCATAACAAACTCCGTGTCGAACCCCGACATTTCGTCGTTGCCGTCGACGAACGACATCGGGATGTTCTGCGGGTCGTTGCCGACAATCAGCGGTTTGCCCGGATTCGTCGGGTTCGTAGGCTTCGGAATATCGGGCATCGGCGGGTCGATATGGTTGACCCATCGATCGTACATATCCTGATAACAACTCTTCGATTCGGGATTGACGGGCTTAAGCGCGCCGTTCCAGTTATTGCACATCTCTTCGTAGGTGTGCTCGGCGCGATATAGCGCGATAAACTCGTTGATCTTGTCCATAAGATCGCGCTTGTCGAGAGGCGCGCCGACGGCGATGTGGCCTTCGCCGACCGTCCACGGCAAGACGACGTACTTGTCGTTCTGCGTCGCCGCGTAATCAAGGGGCGGACGGTCGTACGCGATCGCGTCGATTCGACCGGCGAGCAACGCGGCGTACGCGTCGTTCGGCGTCGCAAAGTTCGCTATTTTCGCCTTAGGGAGCGCTTCCTGCCCCATACGCAAAGAAACCGTTTCAGTCTCGCCGCCAACGATCATGTCCGGACTGTTGAGATCCTCCAGAGTATGGATCGGGGTCGCGGGACGCCCTTTGCACCCCATCCCCGTCGACAGCGCCAAGAAACCGATCGCCAGAACGGTGAGAAACAGAAAACCACGTCGCGACCAGCGCGACGAAGAACCAGACCCCTGCAGTTTGATCAATTGAGTCCGCATTCCTTTGAATCCTCGCATCACGTAAGAGCTGTAATCACGAAAAACCTTCGCATTTTGAAAAACCTCGTCGCCTTTATCCGCGCCGGAGGCGGACAAGCGTTATCGTCTTGAAGCAAGGAACCGCTCCTCGCAAGGCGACGTCTATCAAACAGTTTGAAACCCAACGCGCGGAAACGCCGCGCGTCGGATTTTAAATAACGCCCTAATCGAGCGGAAGTTAATCTTACAGATTGTCCAGAAGGAAACAACCCGCAAGCGTCTTTTTTTAACAAATCTAGCGTATTTTTTCCTAGATTACCCCTAAAAACGTCAGAGGCGGCGTTCCGCGTTCTCTTCTTTGAGGTCGGCGATGAACTTGTCGAGGTCGATCGCGCCCATCTCGCCCTGCTTGCGACCGCGAACGCCGACGGCGCCGAGTTCTTCCTCTTTCGCGCCGACGACGCAAAGATAAGGAACGAGATCATTGCGCCCGTTGCGAATCTTCGCGCCGATCTTTTCCGAGCTAAGGTCGAGCTTGACGCGAAGCCCCGCGTCCTTCATCTTCGCCGCGACCTTCTTCGCGTAATCTTCGAACTTCTCGCTGATCGTGAGAACGCGAACCTGTTCCGGCGCGAGCCAGAGCGGAAACGCGGCGGCAAAGTGCTCGGTAAGAATTCCTGTAAAGCGCTCGAACGACCCGAAGGGCGCCCGGTGAATCATAACCGGCTGATGAAGCTCGCCGTCCGCGCCGACGTATTTCAGGTCGAAACGCTCGGGAGACGGAAGGTTGTAGTCGAGCTGAATCGTGCCGAGCTGCCATTTGCGACCGACGCAGTCGCGAACAATGAAGTCTGCTTTCGGACCGTAAAACGCGGCCTCGCCCTCGGCGATCTCGAGTTTCGGAAGATCCATTTCGCGACAGGCGCGTTCGAGCGCGTCCTGCGCCTTCTTCCAGACCTCGTCGGCGCCGACGTACTTCTCGCTCGTCCAGTCGCGAAAACTCAAACGAACCTCGTAATCGGAGAACCCCATCGTTTTGAGGACTTTGAGGGTCATGTCGACGCAGTTCTTGAACTCGTCCTCGACCTGTTCTTCAGTGCAGAAAATGTGCGCGTCGTCCTGCGTGAAGCCTCGAACGCGGGTCAGACCGCTGAGTTCGCCCGACTGCTCAAATCGGTGAACGTTTCCAAATTCCGCGAGGCGAAGCGGAAGTTCGCGATAACTGCGCGGCTTCGACTCGTAAACCATGATGTGCAACGGGCAGTTCATCGGACGCAGCAAATACCGATCGCCGTCGTCGACCGTGATCGGCGGGAACTGGCTGTCCGCGTAATATGGATAATGTCCGGACGTCTCGAAAAGTTCGACGCGGCAGATCACAGGGGAATAAACCGGTTGATAGTCGCGCTTAACAAGTTCTTCATAGATGAAGTTTTCGAGCTGTTTGCGAATAATCGCGCCCTTCGGAAGCCAAACGACCAAGCCGGAACCGACGCGAGGATCGACCATAAAAAGTTCGTGTTTCTTGCCTAAAACGCGATGGTCGCGCTTCTTCGCTTCCTCAAGTTGCGTCAGATATTCGTTCAGTTCCTTCTTGTCGAAGAACGCGGTTCCGTAGATTCGGCAAAGGGGCTGATTATTCGCGTCGCCTTTCCAATATGCGGAAGACGTCGACATAATCTTAAACGCGCCGATAAATCGCGGGGAAGGAATATGCGGTCCTCGACAGAGGTCGATGAACTCGCCTTGTCGATAGAATGAGACGACCTCGTTCTCGGCAAGTCCGGTCTCGAGGTGTTCGACCTTCAGCGTCTGACCGGCGGCGCGAAGAAGCTCGATCGCGTCGTCGCGCTTCATTTCAATACGCTCGAAAGGCTCGTCTTCTTGGATAATCTTCGCCATTTCCGCTTCGATCTTGGCGAAATCCTCTTCCGTGAAGGGAGTCTCCTTCCAGAAATCGTAATAGAACCCGTTGTCCGTCGTCGGACCGAACGCAAGTTGGACGCCCTTAAAGAGGCGCATGACGGCGCGCGCCATCACATGAGCGCAGGAATGGCGCATAATTGCGAGCGCTTCCGCGTCTTTTTTCGTGAGAAGACGCAGTTCGACGACGCCAGATTCAGGGAGAGGTTCCGTCGCGGAGATCGTCTTCGTCGCGGCCTCGCCGTTCTCGCCGGAAGTCGTCGCGACGGCGGCGACCGTCGCTTTCGCCAATCCGGCGCCAATTTCAGACGCCACGTCCAAAGGACTAACGCGCTTTTCATAGAACTTTTCAGATCCGTCGGGAAGAATAACCTTTAACATCGCAACTTGCCTCTCTTACTTTGCAAGAGTCTGACGTCGATCCAACCTCGGCGCGTCACCCGCCCACAACGCGGCAGACGCCCCGTCTCGAAATCGACGGGAAGCTTCGGTCAAATCGAAAATTGTCCAGTTATTTTATCGACGTCGTCGTTTTTTAAAAGATAGCGCCGAGAGAGAGACGTTATTTTTCACGGAAAACGTCGACAACGTCCGGCGAACATATCTTAAAGAAACGTCGCGCCCCTTGCGCAATCCTTTTGAAACGGAGATAATTAGAGGGCGAGTCGATCGTTAAAATTCGAACTTAAACGACCGTCGCGTTCCAAGCCTCGACCGGCTTGATAGCGACAAAGGCGGAAAAGAATCGCATGAAATTTCCTAATTTTTTTCACAAGACCGACGAGAACGGCGCTCGCGTCCCCATGACGATGCGCGCGAAACTTGGCTGGATTCTCGTCGGACTGGCGGCGCTCGTCGCTTACGGAGTCTTCCGGCATTTCTACGCGCAGGACGACGCCCTTTTTGAACTCAACCGAACACTCGTCATTCTTTTTCTCCTTTGGCTCGCGTGGCCCGAGCTTGAATCGTTGCCGCGATGGCTTCTCATTCTCGTTCCGATCTGCGCGATCGTCTGCGCATGGCGTCCGCAATATCTGGTCGTCGTCATCCCGATAACGCTCCTGTACCTCTTCATACGTCCTCCTGCGGGGCGACGAAAGAAGAAAACGCGCGTTCCGACCGCGACGTCAAACGCATTAACAAAAAAGAACTCCGCTCCAAAGAAATAACGTTAAAAATCAAAAAGCTCCGGCGAACGCGATCGTCGTCGGAGCTTTTTCTACGCGTAAAGCGCGCTTTTTAGACCGCGCTCAGTCGAAAAGCGCGCGCATCTTCTCGAGTCCAATCTTCGCCTGTTCGACGGCGGAATATCGCCGCGCGTAGTCGCGATTGAATATCTCAAAGGAAAGAACGCCGTCGAATCCGTTTTTTCCAAGCGTCGTAAGAATCTGACGCCACGGCGCGGCGCCGTCGCCGGGAAAAACGCGATCCCCGTCCGAAAGCTTCTCGCGTTCAGGCGACGACGGATAGTCGTTCATGTGAAAAATAGGGAGCGCGGCTCCCGCGACGAGCGAAAGCGCCGCAAAGGAGTTTCCGCCCCGATAGAGGTGGTAGACGTCGAGCAAAAGCGCGGCGTCGGCGCGATCGGTTTCAGCGCAGATCGAGAGACCGTCGGAGATTCGACTCAGCGTCGGGGACGCCCCCCAGAGTTCCAGAAGGGGACGAACGCCGAACGGCTCGCACGCTTCGAGAATCGTCCGATATCGTTCGGCGATCTTGGCGAGTTCAATCTTTTCGTTCGCGCCGGCGGCTGGCGCGGCGACGTATTTCGCGCCGAGAATCGCCAACGCTTCAGCTTGACGTTTGAGTTCGTCCACGCCCGCGGAGCGACGGTCCGCGTCGTCGACGATCCACGAGGCGAATCCGATCGCGCTCTCGATTGTCAGTCCTTCGGAATCCGCGAATTTCCGAAGCTCCGAAAGCTTGTCCTTGTCAAATCCTTTTCCGTCGGCGCTTCGCGCGTAGTCTGAAAGGCGGTCGAACCATATCTCGACGGAACGATAGCCCGCGTCGCGAGCAACCTCAAGTTCTTCCTTGATTTTCAGTTCGTAGTTGCGGATCGTCCCTAAATTGAGGCAGAAGCGGACGCGATTGGGATCAAGCGTCGCGGAGACGGGCGCGACCGGCGCTTCGTCGGCGACAGCCGAAGCGAGATTTGAAACGGAGACGGCGCCTAGACCTGCGGAGACGGCGCTTAAAAAGGTTCGACGCGAAATTTCGTTTTTCATCGTAACGTCCGTATGGTAAGGAGGCGTGAAAATAAAACGCCTTCGACGCGGAAAGCGTTATTCAAGTTTATCCATTTTTTCCATCTCGCCGGCGCGAAGCGCGAGATAGCTCTCGTAACGTCGCGCGTCGAGTCTTCCGTCCGCGACGGAATCCTTGACGGCGCACGACGCTTCATGACGGTGCGTGCAGTCGGGAAATTTGCACAGATTTTCGTAAGGACGCAAATCGCGATAATATCCGACGACTTCGTTCGGTTCGACGTCCCAGAGCATGAACTGTCGCACGCCAGGCGTGTCGACGACGTAACCGCCGAAGGAAAGCTTCAGAAGACGCGCGGTCGTCGTCGTATGACGTCCTTTGTCGTTCTCGCGGCTCACCTCGCCGACTTTGAGGTTGAGCGTCGAATCGATCGCGTTGAGAAGGGAAGACTTCCCGACCCCGCTCTGCCCGACGACAACGCTCTCGCGCCCCACGAGAAAACGACGTAAACGCTCCATGTTGAAGCCCGTCTTCGCGCTGACGAGAACCGTCCGATACCCCATTCTCGCGTAGACGCCGACAAGCGGCTGAAGGGACGCGGGATCGACTAGGTCGATCTTATTGACGCAAATAATCGGCCTTACGCCGGAACGTTCGCAGGTGACGAGAAGCCGATCGACGAGATTCGGTTTGAGCCGCGGTTCGGCGGCGCTCGCGATAATCAGCGCCTGCTCGACGTTCGCGACGACGACGTGCTTGCGGTTCCAGCTCGTGCGGCTGAGCGTCCCGTAACGCGGTTCGACGCGCTCGATAATCCCTTCGCAACGTCCGTCGGGCAGATTCGCGTCGCGAAAATACACGCGATCTCCCGCGACTACGATTTGACGCTGATTCGTCGAGATCGTCTTGAGAACGCGACGAGTGACGCATGTAAAGACTCGCCCCTGCTCGTCTTCAACGTAAGAATACAGACCGTGAACGCTAAGAACGCGCCCTTTAAGACAAACGCTCTCGTCGACGTCGGGAACGTACTCGAAATCGCCGACTTCGCCCGACAGATTCTCTTCGCCGACGAAAGAACCGACGATCGTCCTCTTGCGAACGACGTCCCCTCGAGCGACGACGCGCTCGCCGGACTCCGCGTCGGCGACGTCAGCCCCCTCGTCGGAGCGGTCCGTCAATCCTTCGCGATAGCGCCGGGTCCAGTCGCCGTCGCGCGTCTTGCCGTTGCGATTGCGTTTAAAATCGACGCGAACCTTTCCGGAACCGCCCTTTTTCTTTTTGGAACTCAAAAGCGCCCCTTTCGCGACCTTCCGTCGCGCGCGTTCCCGCGTTATTTCCTGCAATAGTCGATCGCGCGAGCAAGTTCGCTCTTCATGTCCTGACGCTTGACGATGCGATCGACGAAGCCATGATCCAACTGGAACTCGCTCGACTGAAACCCCGGCGGCAACTCGGCGTGAATCGTCGCCGTGATTGTCCGCGGTCCCGCGAAACCGATGAGCGCGCCCGGCTCCGCAAAAACGACGTCGCCTAGCGACGCGTAACTCGCGGTCACGCCGCCCATCGTCGGATTTGTCAGCACGGAGATAAAGAGTCCGCCCGCGGAACGAAACTTCGCGATCGCGGCGGACGTCTTCGGCATCTGCATAAGCGAAATAATCCCCTCGTGCATTCGCGCGCCGCCCGAGGCCGAGAAGATTATCAGAGGAAGATTCTGCTCTCCCGCGCGTTCGACGAGCCGAACGATCTTCTCGCCGACGACCGACCCCATGCGCCCGCAGCCCGTCACGACCGCCTCGCGCAGTCCCGTCGAGTTTCGTTCGTTCTGGATGCGCTCCTTGTAGGATTTGCGATCAAAGAATTCGAGGGGATCGGCGGTCGCTAGGTTCGCGTCCCATTCTTCGAAAGTCCCGTCGTCGAGCGTTTGCTCGATTCGCTCCGGCGCCGAAAGCGTCCAATGATAATTACATTCCGGACAGGTCTCCAGCAGGCGCTTGGCCTCTTTCCGAAAAATCGTCGCCTGACAGCCTGGACATCGCGCCCAGAGTCCCTCCGGCACGCCGCGTTTACGCCTCGTTTCGCCTGTGTTTTGTCCGCTCATCGTTGTTTCGTCTCAATATCATTGGCGCGGCGCGCCCGCCGGTATTTCATGATCGTCGCGCCGCCAGCGCGTCGAACGCCGCGTTCTTCAAACGCGTTATCTGCTCGCCGTAATCAGTCGCGTGGAAAACCGCCGTCCCCGCGACGAAAATGTTGACGCCCGCGACCGCCGCCGCGCCAATCGTGTCGACGTCGATTCCGCCGTCGATCTCGATAAGAGCGTCGGGACGCGCCGCGTGTCTCAGTTTCCGAACGGATTCTAGAACGTCGGCGTGGAATTTCTGACCGCCGAATCCCGCTGGAACGCTCATTGTCAGCAGAATATCGGCGTATTTCGCATAGGGAAGAATCGCGTCGACGGGCGTTCCGCAGTTTAAGACCAGCCCCGGCGCGGCGCCGAGCGAGCGAATCTTGCCAAGAAGTTCCGTCGGCTCGGGAACCGCCTCAATGTGAACCGAAAGAGAATCCGCGCCCGCGTTCCGAAACGCCTCGACGTAGCGCTCGGGCTCTTCGATCATTAAGTGAACGTCGAGTTTGAGCGTCGTAACTTTGCGAATCGCCTCGACAACGGGAACTCCGACGCTGATGTTGGGAACAAAACGCCCGTCCATCACGTCAATATGAACGACCTGAACGCCGCATGTCTCAAGTTTGCGAAGTTCCGATTCGAGGTTCGCAAAATCCGCCGCGAGCAGCGAAGGCGCGACGACGATTCTTTCGCGCGACAGTCGACTCGTCCAACTTTCAGAGTTCACCGCTTCCTCCGTAAAAAGGGAACGTCGGCGCGACGACGTTGGCAAACGCCCCAAGTCGCGTTCGTCCCGACGTTCAAAGTATAACGAACACGAGGAAAAAGTCAAAGAGACCCGAGGACGGCGGCGCGACGATTTGAATAAATCGCCTCGAAAGAGCGCGCGCGCAACAGTTGCGTTCAAATCGATAAAAAAGGACGCGCGCTCAAATTGGCTCTTGACAAAAATCAGAGTCAACGCTATGAAATTATCCTCGGAACTTTCCGCGTTCGCTATTTTCACAGCGAACGCGGAAAGTTCTAATGGGCGCGACGACGCAAACTCGCGCTCCGCATATGTTAAGTTGTTTATACGGAATTGATAATGGCGCAAAGTAAAACAAAGGCGACGGGACCCGCTTTAGTCATCGTCGAATCACCCGCCAAAGCGAAAACCATCGGCAAGTACCTCGGACCTGGATACGTCGTCGAGGCGAGCGTCGGTCATATTAGAGATCTGCCCCAGCGCGCGAGCCAAGTCGCGGCGAGCGACCGCAAAAAACCGTGGGCCAACCTCGGCGTCAACGTCGAAAAGGACTTCGAACCGTATTACGTGGTCCCCGACGATAAGAAAAAGCAAGTCGCCAAACTCAAGTCGCTTCTGAAAACCGCCTCGACCCTTTATCTCGCGACGGATGAGGACCGCGAGGGAGAAGCGATTAGCTGGCACCTCGCGGAAACGCTCAATCCGAACGTCCCCTATCAGCGCCTCGTTTTTCACGAAATCACAAAGGACGCGATCCTCAAAGCGCTCGCCGCCACGCGCGATATCAACTTGAACCTCGTCCATGCGCAAGAGGCGCGGCGCATCCTCGACCGCCTCTACGGGTACGAAACGTCGCCGATTCTCTGGCGCAAAATTAAAAGCAATCTTTCGGCGGGACGCGTTCAAAGCGTCGCGATGCGGCTCGTCGTCGAACGCGAACGTGAAAGAATCTCCTTCCAAAGCGCCGAATATTGGGACGTTCTCGGCGAGTTCGCGCCCGTCGGATCGTCTAAAGGATTCCAGGCGCCTCTTGAAAAGATCGGAGACAAGACGATTCCCGATGGGAAGAGTTTTGAGCCAACGACAGGAAAACTGAAGAACCCGGCGAAATTCGCGCTTCTCGACGAAAAGTCTGCGGGCGATCTCGTCGCGCGTCTCAAACAACACGACGCCGTCGTGGATTCGGTCGAAGAAAAGCCGTATGCGACGCATCCGGGCGCCCCGTTCACCACAAGTATGCTCCAGCAGGAGGCAAACCGCAAGCTTGGCTTCACGGCGAAGAAGACGATGAGCGTCGCGCAGAGTCTTTACGAGAACGGACGCATCACCTACATGCGTACCGACTCGACGGTTCTCTCGCAAGAAGCGATTAACGCGGCGCGCGAGCTGATCGAAACGCACTACGGCGCCGAGTATCTCCCCGATAAGCCGAACTTCTACGTCAATAAGGTCAAGAACGCGCAGGAAGCGCACGAAGCGATTCGCCCCGCCGGAAGTCGTTTCCCGCTCCCCGACGAACTCCGTTCTCAACTCTCGAACGACGAATACCGACTCTACGACATGATCTGGAAGCGAACGATCGCGTCTCAGATGACGAACGCTCGCGGCAAGAAGAAGACCGTCGTCGTCGCCGTTGACGACGCGATCTTCAAAGTCGGCGGCAAAACGATCGAATTCCCAGGCTTTCTCCGCGCTTACGTCGAAGGAAAAGACGATCCCGACGCCGAACTCGCCGATCAGGAGCGGTACCTGCCCGACGTTCAGAAGGGCGACCGTCTCGATATCCTCGCCCTCGCGCCGCAAGGTCACACGACGCAGCCCGCCGCGCGATACACGGAAGCGTCCCTCACGAAAACGCTCGAAGATTTGGGAATCGGGCGCCCAAGCACCTACGCGTCGATCATCGAGGTCATTCAGAACCGTAGCTACGTCTTTAAGAAGAACGGCGCGCTCGTTCCGACGTGGATCGCGTTCGCCGTCTGTCATCTCCTCGAAACGCATTTTCCCGAACTCGTCGACTACAGTTTCACCGCCGATATGGAAAACGCACTCGACGAAATCAGCAACGGCAAGCGCGACGAGGTTTCCTATCTGAAGGCCTTCTATTTCGGCGAGACGGAAGACCACGCCGGAAAGGGCGGCGACGCCGAATTCCCCTTCCCCGCGACCTTTGAGGCCGGGCTCAAA
>CAMZHY010000016.1 GCA_947307005.1 uncultured Planctomycetaceae bacterium | reverse complement strand
GAAGACGAAACCGTCTACCTTAACGACGAAACAACCTCGATCGTCTTAAACGTAAACGGAACAATCGGCGAAATCAACGAGGAACTTAAAGACGCCTTGCAATATATGGCGGGGCGCAAGCCCGCTGGAGACTACGCCGAAAGTCTTGACGACGCCGTCAAGAAAGTCAAAGCCAATGAGAAATGGAGGATTGATTACATGTCGCTGACTATGAGAATTGATGAAGCAAAAGAAATCGCCGACCTCAATAGGGTTGTTTCCGTGTTAAAAAAGCTACGAAAAATTCTCACGAAGGAGGAATTGGCGAGCGCGCTCGATTTGGACTTATTTCAACTCAATAACATCCTTGACGCCATCGACGCAAATCCTGACAAGACCGACTGGGAAATTGCCGAAATTATTTACGGATAGCTTCAAACGAACGCTCTGCGTTTAGCGCGAGTTCCTAGCGCGTCGCCTGAAAAGAAGCGCCGTCATGCATTTTGCAACGCATGACGACGCTTTTCAAAATTCCTAAACAGGGGTCCTCTTCTCAGTCCCGCCAGCCGACGCGATCAGTAGATATAGTTGGCAAGTTGCGCGTCGGAGAGTTCGTTGAAGATTTTCTGGAGCGTGTCGAACGGAATGTCGGCGGTGTTGTCGAGGATGAAACGGACCGTGTCGTAGTCGTCGAGCGCGCTCTCGACGAGTTCGTGAAGCTCTTCGTATTCGATCGTCTTCTCTTCCTCGCCGTCGTTCCAGACGACTTCGCTCGTCGCCGTCGTTTTGATGTTCACGGTCAGAATCTTCTCCGCCTTCGCGGCTTCGATCGCTTCTTCAAGCTTAATCGACTTGCCCTTTTCGCGACGGCTCATATCCGCCGCCGTCATGAACGCGTAGATGTTGATCGTCTCCTGCTTGTCGACCGGCGCGACGCCCGTCTGGAAAAATTTGCAGATTTCGACCAGCATCGGCTCGTAACCCTCGTAGTCGCCGACGTTGACAAATCCCTTCTCGCCGAAGACGCGGCAGGTATACGGCGCGACGCCCTTGCGAATCCCGCGGAACGTCCCCATCGCCTTATTCTCCCAAACGCCGACCGCGACGTCCGTCGTCGTCGTGCCCGTGCGCGAGACGCTCACGCAGTCGGGCCCCAAAACCGTAAAGAGGGATTCGACCCCGTGGATTCCGTACCAGTACAGGGACGGATGACGCGGGTTGAGAGGCGCGGGGCTCGTCGCGTCGGCGCCGAAAATCTCGCCGATCGGACTGTTTTCTCGCATCTCTTGATACGCTTTGACGTAACGCAACGACGAGCAGCTGAAGACGGGGACGCCGTTTTCTTCGCAGAGCGCGAAGATATCGAGAACGTCGCGGAGCGAGCCGCCGAGCGGTTTGTCGATGTAGAGGGGCTTTTTCGCGGCGATGACAGGCTTCGCTTGCTCAAGGTGAACGCGTCCGTCGACGCTTTCAAGGAGAATCCCGTCGACGTTTTGCACAAGCTCTTCGATCGACTTATAAACGGTCAGCCCCGCGGCTTCGCATTCGCGCGTATAGCCCTGAACGCGATCCCAACTGTCCGCGTTGTCCGGAACGCCGCCGGGAAAGACGCCGACGATTTCGAAACCTTGGAAGATCTCCTGAGCGTTCGGGTCGTTGATCGTCTTGATAAAGGCGGGGACGTGCGAGGTCGTCGCGCCGATGATTCCAAGTTTGAAGGTTCCGTCGGCGGAAAACGCGACGGAGGCGGAAAGCGTCGCGACAATCGCCGCCATGACGCAAACCAAGCGAGTTGTGAATCTAGTCATGTTATATCCTCTGTTTCAGAGGGGTCGACGCCATTTCAAAAGCGCGTCGTCGTCGCCTATTATACCGTCGGGAAACTCGAGCGCCAGTCTTTTAAGACCAGCGGAGTCCAATCGGGAGCGATTCGCCAAAAGCCATGCTCGTCGTTTCGTCGACGAAACGCCCGCGTTTTTCGAGCGCGGCGAGCGTCGATTCTTCCGCGCCGCGCTTGAGAAGAAACGCGGCGACGGTCTCGCGCGTCGCCAGATCGACGTCGAACGCGGGGTCTTCGGCGCGTCTCGAAAGCTGAGCGAGAGTGAAAAGTTCCGTCGGAGTCGGCTCTTCTTGGCGTTTGGCGAGATCGTCGAGGAGCCGCTTCGTCCAGCGCTCGGCGACGTTCGGAGGAACGACGCGGTCGAGCGGCGCGTTAAAGAGCCGTCGGGCGCCGACGCGTCCGAGCGTCCACACGATCGCGTCGCGAACGGGGCGCGTCTTCTTTTTGGAAACGACGTCGAGCGCTAGATCGCCGATTTCCACGCGAAGTTCGACCGGCAGCAGTTCGAGCGCGCCGAGGAGTCGCCAGATCTCCGCGCCCTCCTGCGAGCCGAGGTCGACGTCGGAACCGCGTCCAAGTCCGTCGACGAGAAGTTTGCGAAAACTGCGGACGTTCGTCAGAAGCGGCTCCGCAAGCGTAAGCTGACGCCCCGCCGTCAACCCCGAGGCGACTCGGCGCCATAGAATCCAATACTGAGCGCGGCATTCGGGCGTCGCGTGGACGAGTTTGCCCGCGACCTTCTTCCACGCCTGTTCGACGCGCCAGTCGTCAGCCGACGCGCCGAACCCCGGTCGCAGCGCGAATCCGAGCCAGTTGAGCCACCTCGACTCGTAGGCGGCGCTAAGCCGTCGCCCCGACTCCAGTTCAAGGGTTCGTTCCGCAAGACGCCGAAGCGTCGTGATCGGCGTTTCGTTTTTAGAGACGCCGACAGCCTCCGAGACGCGTCGGACGAGATCGCCCGGTTTGAGGCGCGTCAGTCCCGCGCTCGCGAGCGCCTCGTCGGTTCCGAACGTCTGCGAAACGGCGCTGAGCGCGCCCTCGACGAGCGATTCGTCGACGACGCCCGTCTCCTCGCCCTCGACGTTCCCCTGCTCCCAATCCGACTGGACGGCGCCGCGCGCGTCAAACTGCAGCGTCCAACGCGACGCTCTTGCCCGAGAATCCGCGTCCGCTGGAAGAACCTCTTGGAGAAAGAGTTCGATCGTTCCAATTTCCGTCGGACGCGCGACGAGTCGCGCCTTCACGCGTCCCGAATCCTTCTTTGTCCGCGACCGCGTTTTGAGCGCCGTTCGGATCGGCGAGAGTTCGCGAACCTCGTTCGGGTCGAGCGCGACGAAATCGCCCGGCGCGTCGGTCGTGCGGACGCTCGAAACATAAAACGGAAAGGCGACGGGCTTGTCGACCTCCAACTCAAAAACCTGCGGAAGCGTGATCTCGTCTCCCGGCTCCGCTTGCGCCGAGAGAATACAGACGCCTCTCGGCGGTTCGCGGCGGTCTGTCGTCGTTCCCGCGTCGAGCGCGACCCCGGCGTAATACGACCGCGCAAGAGACGCGCCGACGCGTTCGCCGTAACCGCGAAGAACAAGTCCGTAATACGCGGCGCCGCGCGCGGTCGCAAGGTAAAGATCGGCGTTTTCCAGAACGGTCGGACGCCAATCGCCCGCGTCCCCTCCAAACCATTCCGCGATGGAGTCGACGACGCGCTCGCGAAGTTTCGGGGACTCAAACGCCCCGCCGTTAAAGAGGACCGCGTCCGGTCGCGCGGAATCGATCCCGCGTTTCGCGTCGTCGAGCGCTCTGTCCGCGACGCCGCGTCCGACGATTCCAGCGCGAACAAGGTCTTCTCCCGCGCGGCTTCGCGTTCGCAAAAAATGCGCGAGGTGTTTCGTAATCGCGGGGTCGTACGCGTATGGGAGCGCAATTTCGCGCAAACCGCCGCGTCGGCGCGCCGGTTCGCTCTCGAGGGGAACGCGGGGAAAGAACCCGTCGACGAGAAGTTCTTCGACTTCGCGGCGATCGACGTCGAGCGCGACGGCGCCGCCGACGAGTTTCGAGGACGCGCCTTGCAGGAGGATTCGACGCGTTTCAGGACCGCCGTCGCGCCCCAGAAACGCCTCTTTCGTCTCGCGGCTTTCCCGAAGCAGCTGAGCGCGTTCCCGATCGGTCAGGGGCGTGGAGCGCTTTTCTAAGAGTTTCTTTTCCAGCCGCGCGCATAGCGCGAGGTCGAGATTGTCGCCCCCGAGGACGAGGTGGTCGCCGACCGCGACGCGGTAGAACTTGACGCTTTGACGCTTCGCCGTCGCGCCCTCTCGCGCCTCCCCGTTCCCTTCGGCGTCGCGTTCAAGCGCGTAGATGAGCGCGAAGTCCGTCGTGCCGCCGCCGACGTCGCAGACGAGAATGCGGTCGCCCGGCTTGACCAACTCCGTCCAGTCGTTTTCGTGACGCTCGAGCCACGCGTAAAACGCGGCCTGCGGCTCCTCGACCAGCGCGACGCGAGGGAGTTTTGCAAGTTTCGCCGCTTCGAGCGTCAGCGAACGCGCGGTCTCGTCGAAGGACGCGGGAATCGTAAGAACGACGCTTTGCGTTTCGAGAGGAAATTCGGGAAATTGCGCGTTCCATGCGGCGCGAAGGCGCTCGAGAAAGAAGGAAGAAATCTCGACCGGCGACCACTTCGGGAGGGAAACTTCGTCGTCCTGCGACGCGTCGCGAGGACGCAAACGAAAGGGCAGCAGTTTCGACGAGCGATCGACGTTCGCGTTGCAAAGCCACGATTTCGCGGACGAAACGAACGCGTCCGGATTGGCGGCGCCGTAGTCCCTCGCGAGCGCGCCGACGACGCCTCGGAGTCCGTCGCGAACCGCGCGAGCGCCTCGGGAAGGAGTCGAAAAATCGCGAGCGTCGGATTCTTGCCCCGGAAGAGGCGGAACGTCGGCGAGTCGCGAGAAGAAGGAAGGAAGCGTGAGACGCGATTCGACGACGTTGGGCGCGACTCCTTGAGGAATAGGAAAATCGTGAACGAGCGACCCCTTAGGTTCAGACGTCGCGTCGTCGAGCTCCTCGAGATCGACGTAGCACAAAACCGTATTCGTCGTTCCAAGGTCGATTCCAACGACATAGCGCGCGGGCGCGTCCAAAAATTTTTCAGATCGAGAACTCATATTAACCGACGTCCAGTGAAATCGCATTGTCCAGCGAAGCGTTCGCCTCCGAAGCGCTTTCCCATGATAGCGGCAAACGGACGAAATAAAAGACGGCGCGGAAAAGAAAGCGACCAGGGAACGCAAACCGATAGAAGCAAACGGCGAAAAGTCGCGACTTACGACGACGTCATTCTCGCAACGGTTCATTCAAAGCTTCCAACGGCGAGTGGAACGGAAGAAAAGGCTTGTTTTTTTTCGTTTGTACTTGACGCTCTTGAAAAGCGTTATAGAATGGACTAAAATCGCATTTGCCTGCGGTCAATTAGGCTGGCGTAGCTCAATCGGCAGAGCGGTTGATTTGTAATCAACAGGTTGGGAGTTCGATTCTCCCCGCCAGCTCTACCATAGCGGCGATTTTGGGGGTTTTCCCGAGTGGTCAAAGGGGGCAGACTGTAAATCTGTTAGCAGCGCTTTCGGAGGTTCGAATCCTTCAACCCCCACTCAAAGAAAAGAATTAAGAGGATAAAATAACGCGCGCCGACTCCGACGCGAAGGAACCGTCAAACGTTTTCGGGAGCATTGTCGTCTCCCCCCTTGACAGACCTTAACGTCGGGGTATCATGAGGCGCTAACGACGATTCGAGCAAGGATCGAGTGGACACGGGGGTTTTCCCGAGCGGTCAAAGGGGGCAGACTGTAAATCTGTTAGCTGTGCTTTCGGAGGTTCGAATCCTTCAACCCCCACTCAAACGCCTCTCGCTTGAACGCGAGCGGTCTTGCGCGAGCCTGTTGCGTCGACGGTTTTTTTCGCAGCCCGAGACGCGGTTCGTTTCCCGCGGGTGTAACTCAATGGTAGAGTGACAGCCTTCCAAGCTGACAACGAGGGTTCGATTCCCTTCACCCGCTTACGATTCGTCGCCGTCTTGCGACGACGAGTTCAGAATTGTAGAGAAGCCGAGCGTTCAACGCGCTTGGTCGCCCTGAACGAGTCCTAAAGCGCTGCCGTAGCTCAGTCGGTAGAGCGCCACCTTGGTAAGGTGGAGGTCATGAGTTCAAATCTCATCGGCAGCTTTCATAGGACCGAACACAAGTGGACTTGAACGGGGCGTTCAAATACGAACGAAGCCAAACCCTATTTCCATACTAGGAGAAACTAAACAATGGCTAAGGAAACCTTTCAGCGCACCAAGCCGCACGTTAACGTCGGAACCATTGGACACATCGATCATGGTAAGACGACTCTGACCTCCGCGATTCTCGCCGTTCAGGCCACCAAGGGTCTGGCGAAGGTCAAGTCCTACGCCGAAATCGCGAAGGGCGGCACGGTCCGCGACGCTTCCAAGACCGTTACGATCGCGGTCGCTCACGTCGAGTATGAGACGGAAAAGCGTCACTACGCTCACGTCGACTGCCCCGGTCACGCCGACTTCATTAAGAACATGATCACGGGCGCGGCGCAGATGGACGGCGCGATCCTCGTCGTCTCCGCCGTCGACGGCCCCATGCCGCAGACCGCCGAGCACGTTCTTCTCGCGCACCAAGTTAACGTTCCGAAGCTGGTCGTCTTCCTTAACAAGTGCGACCTCGTCGACGACGAAGAGCTTCTCGAACTCGTCGAACTCGAAGTTCGCGAACTCCTTTCGAAGCACGACTTCGACGGCGACAACGTCACGATCGTCCGCGGCGCCGCTCTTCCGGCCCAGCAGCATCCTGAAGATCCCGCGTGCGCCAAGTGCATCAACGAACTCATGGACGCGATCGACAACGACATTCCAGAACCGGCTCGTGAAATCGACAAGCCGTTCCTGATGGCCGTCGAAGACGTCTTCTCGATCGAAGGACGCGGCACGGTCGCGACCGGTCGTATCGAGCGCGGCGTCATCCACGTCGGCGACCCCGTCGAAATCGTCGGTATCAACGAAGCTCAGCAGACCGTCTGCACGGGCGTTGAAATGTTCAAGAAGTCCCTTGACGAAGGTCAGGCGGGCGACAACGTCGGTCTTCTTCTCCGCGGTATCAAGCGCGACGATATCGAGCGCGGCCAGGTCATCGCGAAGCCCGGCACGATTACGCCTCACATGGACTTCGAAGGCGACGTCTACATCCTGAGCAAGGAAGAAGGCGGCCGCAGCACCCCGTTCATGAGCGGTTACCGTCCGCAGTTCTACTTCCGTACGACCGACGTCACCGGCACGATCAAGCTTCCGGAAGGCGTCCAGATGTGCATGCCCGGCGACCACGTCAAGATGACCGTCGAGCTCATCAGCCCGATCGCGATGGAACAGAACGTCCGTTTCGCTATCCGCGAAGGCGGCCGCACCGTTGGTTCCGGCGTCGTTACGAAGATCCTCAAGTGATATAATTTGAGCGCATAGGTTCGGCGTCGAGGGAACCTTCTCGCGACGCCGGCCGTTCGGCGAGCGGTTGTTGACCGCGCGCTGGAAGGGGAGTCGTCCAATTGGTAGGGCACCGGTCTCCAAAACCGGCTGTTGGGAGTTCGAGTCTCTTCTCCCCTGCTTAACGTATACGTTTGAAGCGCTTGATACGACGGAACCGTTGTACGAGCGCTTTTTTTATCGTCAGAAATCGTCGACGCGCGGTAGGCAAGGACTTCGCCGAGCGCGCGACAGGAGATGACTATGAGCGGTTTCCTTAAAGAACTTGTATCCTTCAACGTCTACAAAAGCGCCCAAGGGCGCGTTTGCCGCCGTCTAACCTTCATTGGTTTCTCGTTGGTTTTCCTTCTTTGGGGATACAGTATTTTCCGCGCGGAGACGTTTGGCGTTAAAGGGTCGACAATTGTCGGCGCCATCGTGGCGATCTTGGGAATCTGGACGTCGTTCCGAGCGATTAACTTCCCGACGTTCGCCGACTTCCTCGTTTCGGTCGAAGCGGAGATGTCGAAGGTCTCGTGGCCGTCGAAGCAAGAATTGTACCTGAATACGCGCGTCGTGTTGATCTTCATGGCGCTCTTCACGGTTCTGATCTACTTTTACGACATTATATTCCGAGGCATTTTTGGTCTTTTCAGCTGACGGGGGCTTGCGAGAGATAGGCGCTCTGTTATAATTGAAGCTCACGTTTAGCTTTGGAAGGGGTTGAATATGACTTCGCAATTTGACGGAATAGACAGTGGAGAAAACGGGCCTATCGAGGACGATACTCCACATTGGTATATCCTGAAATGCCAAGTAAATCGAGAGGATCGCGTCAAGCGCGATCTTGAGCGTCGTATTCAACTTTCGGGTCTTTCCGACGTCGTGGAAGAGGTCTACGTGCCCTCCGAGCGCGTCAAGGAGTTTGGCCCTAACGGCAAGCAGCGCGAGGTCAGGCGCAAGGTCTTCCCGGGGTATATCCTCGTGAAGATGAAATTGAATAAAGACACATGGTTTCTTATGAGAGAAACCAACGGAGTCGGAGATTTCGCGGGTTCAGGCAACGGCAGGCCGATGCCGGCTTCGGAAGAAGACGTCGAGAAGCTGTTGCGTTTCCGCGAAGAAGAGAAAACGGAAAAACCGCGTCTTGCGATTCCGTTTACCGTCGGCGATTACGTCAGAATCGTCAGCGGTTCGTTTGCAGATACTGAGGGGGAGGTCGCCGAAGTCGACGTCAACGCCGGCACGGTGACCGTTAATGTCAAGATGTTCGGCAAAGACACTCCGGTCAAGCTGGAGTATTGGCAAGTCGAAAAAACAGATCGACAGTCGTCTTAGAAGGGTCTCCCCTGACCTTTCTCGCGTTTGCGAAAACGCGGACGTTTGTCGGAACAACTAAAGGATTTTACAATGGCAAAGCAATTGCAGGCTATCGTGAAGTTTCATGCTCTCGGAGGCAAGGCGACCGCAGCACCCCCTGTCGGCACCGCTCTGGGTAAGTATGGACTTAACCTTGGTCAGTTCGTTAAGGACTTCAACGATCGTACGAAGGGATCGATGGGAATGCGCGTTCCTATCGTCGTCAAGGTCTACAGCGACCGTTCGTACGATTTGGAAACCAAAAGCCCTCACTCGGTCGACATGATTAAGCAAGCGGTTGGAATCGAGACCGGCGCGCACAACGTTCCGAAGGACAAGGTCGGGACGATCAAAGTGTCGCAACTTGAGGAAATTGTTAAGACGAAGAAGAAGGATTTGAACGCTCGCGAGCTCGAGCAAGGCGTTCGCACGCTGGCGGGCACGTGCCGCAGCATGGGCGTCGACGTAGTCGACGGGTGATCTTTCTTTTCGTAGACGCGCGTTTTGCGCGTCCTGTCGAAATCGACCTCCTCGCGCGGCGGAATGAAGCGAAAGTATCGAACGCGCGTAGGATCGGGGCGAGTCGACGGAATAGGAAAACAATCAAGCTCAATTAGAGAAAGAGTGATATGGCTAAAGTTTCTAAGCGTATGAAGGCAATGGAAGCGTTGCTTCCGAAGACGAAAGCGCCCATGCCGTTGGCCGACGCCGTCGCGTTGCTCAAGCAGTTCAATACGACGAAGTTCGATCAAACGGTTGAAATTTCGATGCGCCTCGGCGTCGATCCGAAGATGTCGGATCAGATCGTCCGCGGCTCCGTCGTTCTCCCCCACGGTCTCGGCAGAACGCTTCGCGTTCTCGTTTTCGCGAAGAACGAAAAAGCGGACGAGGCGACGAACGCGGGAGCCGATTACGTCGGCGGTCCCGACCTTGCGGAGAAGATTAAGGGCGGTTGGTTTGAATTTGACGTCTGCATCGCGGCTCCCGACATGATGGGCGTCGTCGGTTCCCTCGGTCGCGTTCTCGGTCCTCGCGGTCTTATGCCGAGTCCGAAGGCTGGAACGGTCACGATGGATATCGAGAAGACGGTCAAGGAATATAAGGCGGGTAAGGTCGAGTTCCGCAACGACAAGGGCGGAATCGTCCACGGCGCCGTCGGAAAACTCAGTTTTGACGCTGACAAGCTCGTCGAGAACATTCAGAAGTTCATCGACTACGTCGTCTCCCTCAAGCCGGCGACGGTCAAGGGCGTCTACGTCAAATCGATCGCGATTTCCGCGACGATGAGTCCCGGCGTCCGCGTTCTACAGTAACGACGCGTTGAACGAACGCCGATTCCTACCGATCATAACCACACCCATTAACGAATACGACCATGAGTAAGTTTGTAAAGAATATCATTACCGAAGAGCTTAAGAAGCGGCTCGACGGCGTCGATAACGCGCTCCTCGTTAACGTTATCGGCATGCAGGTCAACGACGTCAATAAGCTTCGCGGACTCCTCGCGGAGAAAGAAATTCGTATTCTCGTCGTGAAGAACAGCCTTGCGGCGCGCGCCGCCGCGGGAACCCCGCTTGAAGCCGCGTTCGAAGGCCTGACGGGCACGACCGCGCTCTGCTGGGGCGCGTCCGATATCGTCGCGCTCGCGAAGGAAGTCGTCAAGGCGACGAAAGAGAAGCAGTTCTCGAAGTTCAGCCTCCTCGGCGGCGTCATGGACGGCGAGGCGTTTGCGGCGGATCAAGCCGTCGAGATTTCCAAGTGGCCTTCTCGCGAAGAACAGATCGCGATTTTGCTCGGTCAAATCACGGGCGTCGCGGCTGGTCTTTCCTCGCAGCTTCTTTCCGGCGGCGCGAATCTCGCGAGCCAGATCAAGCAGCGATGGGACGGCGACGAAGAAGCGTCTGCGGAAGAGCCCGCGGCCGCCGCGGAGTGATCTCGCGTCGCTAGTTTGGAAGTTAACGCGTCGGGCGTTTACCGTAGGGTCGGCGCGAATATATAACTTTCTCGATTGAACCGTGTTTGATCGAGAGTCGAATCAGGACATACGCTCGCGCGGACGCGCGGGTTTACCATATTTTCATTTGCAAGAGTTCTGAGACCACTAGACGCTCGGTTCCGTTATCGAATCCGTCTGAAGTGGAAGAACTCTGCGAACAATCCCCGAAAGGACAATTACAATGTCAGACGAACGCGTTTTCTCCGATGAAATCAAGGCCCTCGGCGATCAGATCATGGGCATGACCCTCAAGGCTGCCAAGGAACTCAGCGACTATCTGAAGGAAGAATACGGCGTCGAGCCCGCCGCCGGAGGCGCCGTCATGGTCGCCGGTCCCGCTGCTGCTGGCGAAGCCGCTCCCGCCGCCGAGGAAAAGACTGAATTCGACGTCGTCCTTGAAGAATTCGGCGCGAACAAGATCAACGTCATCAAGGTCGTGCGCACCGCGACCGGCGCGTCCCTCGGCGACGCCAAGGCGTTGGTTGAAGGCGCTCCCAAGCCGATCAAGACGGGTCTTCCGAAGGACGAGGCCGAAAAGCTCAAGAAAGAGCTCGAAGACGCCGGCGCGAAGGTCTCCCTCAAGTGATTTCGCGTTTAACGTCTTCCGCGAATCGAAGCGGTCGAGCGTTGATTTCATAGCGATCTCGCAGGTCTTTTAAAACCGGAGACGCGAAGGAGTATCAGGCGGGAGAGGTTTTCCGTTTTGCGGGAAACCTCTCTTTTTTGTCGCGTCTCTGATTCGCGGCAATCCTATTGTTGTTGTTCTATTTACATTCGGCGACCGCCGACAGCCTTTAGTCGAAAGAAACGCGGCGCGTTTAAGAATAAACGGCGACCATTCAAAACGACTACGGTTATTGGCGCCTATTTTCAAGATTCAAAACTTCTTGACGTCCGGTTCCCGATTCCCTCTTATAAACTTTTCATGAAATACTTGTCGATAACGCGCGTCAAAAGTCGCGATCTTATCGAAAACCAACCTAATAAATTTTTTAAAAAAAGTTCAAAATATTCTAAAAATTTCCAATCATTTAAATTTCCTAACCGGAAAATCTTATCTATCTTCACACCTAAGAACGCACAACATTTTCTTGTTTGTTAAACTTGTTAAAATTTAATGGTTATAACGATTAGAATTTCAAATGGTGCGGATTTTTTTGTTAAAAAGTTTCGAAATATGAGGAAAAAGGGAGAAAACTTTTTGACCAAAAAGGGCCCACAAAAACCACGCAGTCGTCGTTACTGTGCGCTTTTTATAGTGTTTTTTGGATTTTTTTAGTCTTTTTCCCCCAGAGACCCCTGTACAAAAACCTGACTAGCGCTATGATATACAAAATAGCGTTTTTTGCGCCTTATCCGACGTATCTTTACTATGAACCGGGAGGTTGTCTTATATGGCGGTTACTTCGCATCGAATGTTGGATATCAACGCGGTACGCGAGTTCGGCAGGCACAGTTCGACGCTGCCCACTCCTGATCTGACAATCATACAGACAAAAAGCTATGCCGATTTTCTACAGGCCGACGTCCCTCCCGAAGAACGTAAGAACATCGGTCTTGAAGCGACTCTGCGCGAATCGTTTCCGATCGAAGATTCTTACGAAAAGACGACGCGTCTGGAATACGTAAGCTACGTTTTAGAAAAGCCGCGTTACCTTCCTGACGAATGTCGCCGACTCAAGATCACGTACGGTCGTCCGTGGCGCGTTCGTTTCCGTCTTGTGAAAGGCGAGACGGCGGTCGAGGAAGACGTCTATCTGGGCGAGTTGCCGATCATGCTCGGCGGCGGCGAATTTATCATCAACGGCGCGGAGCGCGTCGTGGTAAATCAGTTGCACCGCAGCCCCGGCGTCGACTTCCAGCGCGTTCAAGAGCACGACGTCCAGTCCTTCTCATGGCGCATTATCCCCGAACGGGGAAGCTGGGTCGAGTGCAATATTTCGCGTAAGGAGTCGATTGTCGTTCGTATTGAGTCGAGCAACAAGCTCCCCGTCATGACGCTCCTTCGCGCGATGGACGAGAAATACAGTTCCAACGAACAGCTTTTCGGCGCGTTCTTCGACGTAAAAGAAGTCAAGATCAAGGGGCCCAAATCAGCCGTTGAACTTGAGGGCAAAATCGCCGTCGACGATATCGTCGATCCCGACGATCCGGAAAACGTCTACTGCGAATCGGGGCACGTTATTCGCAGCGAGGTCGCCGAACTGATATGCGAACCCGCGTCGGTCGGAGGCAAGAAGAGCAAGCCGCGATTCTCTTCGATTCTCGTGATTGACAAGCCGCGCAGCATGCTGCTCGTCAACTCTCTCATCGAAGATCAGACGCCGTCTCACGAACACGCGCAGTACCAAATTTACCGTCGCTTGCGATCGGGCAACCCTCCGACGAAGGAAAAGGCGGAGCAGTTGTTCTACGAAAAGTTTGCCGATCCTTCGCGATATCGGATCGGTCGCGTCGGTCGTTTCCGAATGAATCGCAAATTCGGAACCGACGTCGATCTTGACGAGTCCGCTTTGCGCGCGGACGACCTTGTCGAAGCGATTAAGTACCTTTACAACCTGTGGATCGGAACCGAAGGCTATGCGCCGGACGACATCGACCACTTGGGGAACCGCCGCATCCGCACGATCGACGAGCTTCTCAGCGACGACCTTCTCAAGAAGGGGTTCCTGAAGCTGCGTCGAAATATCGCGGACCGTCTCCGCGACGGAACCTCGCCGCGTCAGATCATCAACCAGAAGAACGTCTCGTCGGCGATCGAGTATTTCTTCGGTCGCAACGAGCTTTCGCAGGTCGTCGACCAGACGAACCCGCTCTCGATGCTCACGCACGAGCGTCGTCTCTCCGCGCTCGGTCCCGGCGGTCTTAACCGCAAGCGCGCGGGCTTTGAAGTTCGCGACGTGCACGCGACGCACTACGGTCGAATTTGCCCGATCGAGACCCCTGAAGGTCAGAACATCGGTCTGATTTCGTACCTTTCCCTCTACGCGCAGATCGACGATTTCGGGTTCCTCGTCGCGCCTTACCGCCGCGTCGAGAACGGCGTTCTCACGAAGGACGTCCAATGGCTTCGCGCCGACGACGAACTTGATCGAACGTTCGCGCCTGCGGACTCGCCGCGAACCGAATCCAAGCTCAGCGAATTCGGCGAGCTCGTTCCCAATCCCACGACCGGGCTGGTCTTAGCGCGTCGCAACGGCGAATACGTCCAAGTCGTTCCGAGCGAAGTCGAATACGCCGACGTCGCCCCGACTCAGATGATTAGCGTTTCCGCAAGTCTCATCCCCTTCTTGGAACACGACGACGTTACCCGCGCGCTCATGGGATCGAACATGCAGCGTCAGGCGGTTCCGCTTCTCCAATCGGAGGCGCCGATCGTCGGGACGGGGCTTGAAAGCGTCGCGGCGCTCAATTCGAGTCTGCTCGTCCGCGCGAGGAACGCCGGAACGGTCACTTACATGGACGCGCTCAAGATCGTGATCGACGACAGAGACGTCTATCGGCTCCGCAAGTTCGCCGGACTTAACGGCAGTTCTTGCGAGAACCAGCGACCTATCGTTAAGATCGGTCAACACGTCGAAAAGGACGAGGTCATCGCGGACGGCGCCTGCACGGACCACGGCGTTCTCGCGCTCGGACGCAACGTCCTCGTCGGCTTCATGATCTGGGACGGCTACAACTACGAAGACGCGGTTATCTTGAGCGAAGAACTCGTTCAGAAAGACGTCTACACGTCGATCCACATCGAAGAGTACGAGTCTGAGATTCGCGAAACGAAGCTCGGACGCGAGGAATTTACCCGCGACGTTCCAAACGTCAGCGAGAAGTCGCTCGCCAACCTTGACGAAAACGGAATCGTGCGCGTCGGCACGTTCGTGAGTCACGGCGACGTCCTCGTCGGCAAGACCGCTCCGAAGAACAAGACGGAGCTTACTCCTGAAGAGCGTCTCCTTCACGCGATCTTCGGCCGTTCGGGCGAAGAAGTCAAGAACGAGTCGCTGACGGTGCCCGCCGGAGTCGAAGGCGTCGTGATTGGCGCCTATCACTTCCGAAGCCGCGCGAGTCTCTCGGAAGACGAGCGGCGACAGTACGACGCCGAGCTCGCTCGCGTCGAGACGGAAGGGAACGCCAATATCGCGAAGGCGTTTGGCGGCATGATCGCCGAGATGGAAGGCGTCGTCGGCGATATGTTCGAGATGAAAGATTCCGACGGTCAGCCTCTCGTTCAGGCTCGTCCGAAAGCCGATATCGCCGAAAGCGCCAAGACGTTCTCCTTCACGTCGATGTGCGAGATCAACAAGATCGAGAAGGACACGCCCGTCTACGAGGCGTGCCACGAGATTTATTGCCGTCGGCGTCAGGAGATTGAAGACGCGATCGACGAGCGCGACCGCAAGGGCAACGAATTGAAGGCGGGCGACCAGCTCAAACGCGGCGTCCTTCAGATGGTTAAGGTCTACATCGCAACGAAGCGCGTTATTTCGGTCGGCGACAAGATGGCGGGCCGTCACGGCAACAAGGGCGTTATCGCAAAGATTCTTCCGCGCGAAGACATGCCCTTCCTCGCCGACGGAACCCCCATTCAGATCATGCTCAACCCGATGGGCGTGCCTTCCCGTATGAACGTCGGTCAGATTCTCGAAACGCACCTCGGATGGGCCGCCTCCAAGTTGGGATACCGCGCGATCACGCCGGTCTTCGACGGCGCGACCGAAGAGGACGTCAACAACGAACTCGAGAAAGCGGGACTGCCGCGCAACGGCAAGGTCCAGCTTTACGACGGTCGAACCGGCGAGCCGTTTGCGCAGGAGACGACGGTCGGCTACATCTACATGCTCAAGCTCCACCACCTGGTCGACGAGAAGATCCACGCGCGCAGCACGGGGCCCTACTCCCTCATCACGCAGCAGCCTTTGGGCGGTAAAGCGCGATCGGGCGGACAGCGTTTTGGCGAGATGGAAGTGTGGGCGCTCGAGGCCTACGGCGCCGCTTACGTGCTCCAGGAACTCATGACCGTCAAGAGCGACGACATCGACGGACGCACTAAGATGTACGAACACATCGTGAACGGACAGAACACGCTTCAGTCCGGCACGCCCGCAAGCTTCGAGGTGCTCGTCAACGAACTGCGCGGATTGGCCCTCGACATGGACTACGTATCCCCCTCCAAGATCATGGACGAAGCGACGCTTCGCGATTGACGACGACGCTGCGCGCGGAGCCGTCTTTTTCGACTCCGCGTTCCCTGCGGTTTATCCGTTCGCATTGCGTTCAGACGAAGGCTTCGTCGGCCCTCTGAACGTCGCGCGAACGCGACGAATCGGTTTCTTAGCGTATGAAGAAAGACTCGGCGCCGACCTTTCGTCGACGCGCGCCTGATAATAAACCATAATGTCAGAAGAGGTCTATTGTGAGCCATAACGACGACTCGAACGACAACGGCGGCAATTTCATCGCGGTGAAGATTAGTCTGGCGAACCCTGAGAAGATTCGTCAGCAATCGAAAGGCGAAGTTAAGAAGTCGGAGACGATCAACTATCGTTCATACAAGCCCGAAAGAGACGGACTTTTCTGCGAAAGGATATTCGGTCCTGAAAAGGACTTCGAGTGCTCTTGCGGCAAATACCGCGGCATGAAGTTCAAAGGAATGATCTGCGACCACTGCGGGGTCGAGGTCGCTCACAACCATGTCCGACGCAAGCGGATGGGGCATATCGAACTTGCCGCGCCGGTCGTGCACATCTGGTTCTTTAAAGCGGCGTCGAGCCGTTTGGCGACGCTCCTCGCGATGAAAGCGTCGAGCCTGGAAAAGGTCGTCTATTTCCAAGATTACGTCGTGCTCGATCCGGGAACGACGAATTACAAAGTTGGCGAAACGTTCAACGAAGCGAAGTATCGTCAGATTTTGGAAGAAGAAGGTCTGGATTGCGGACTCAAAGTCGAGATGGGCGCGGAAGCGATTCGCAAACTGCTGAAGTCGCTTGACCTCGTCGAACTTTCCAAGAGTCTGCGCGCCGAATTCGGAACCTCTAAGTCCCAGCAGCGCAAGCGCGAGATCGTTAATCGTCTGCGACTCGTCGACGCGCTTCGCAACTGCAAACAGCAGAACAAGCCCGAGTGGATGGTCCTCGACGTTATCCCCGTCATTCCGCCGGATCTTCGTCCGCTCGTCATGCTCGATTCCGGAACGTTCGCGGTCTCCGACCTGAACGAACTCTACCGTCGCATCATCAACCGCAACACGCGCCTTCGAAGACTCCTCGATTTCAACGCGCCCGACGTCATCGTTCGGAACGAGAAACGAATGCTTCAGCAGGCGGTCGACGCGCTTTTCGACAACCAGCGTTGCCACCGTCAGGTCCTCGGTTCCAACCAGCGCGCCCTGAAGTCCCTTACCGACATGATCAAGGGCAAGCAGGGACGTTTCCGCGAAAACCTGCTCGGCAAACGCGTCGACTATTCGGCCCGTAGCGTTATCGCGGTCGGCCCCCACATGAAGCTGCACCAGTGCGGTCTGCCCAAACCGATCGCGCTTGAGCTCTACCAGCCGTTCATCATTCGCAGACTCAAGGATCTCAAGCTCGCGGACACGATCAAGAGCGCCAAGAAGATGCTTGAGCGTCGCGATCTCGAAGTGTGGGACATCCTCGAACAGGTCATCCAGAACCATCCCGTTCTGCTCAACCGCGCGCCGACGCTTCACCGCATGGGCATCCAAGCGTTCGAGCCGATGCTCGTGGAAGGAAACGCGATTAGGCTCCATCCGCTCGTCTGCAAAGGCTTCAACGCGGACTTCGACGGCGACCAGATGGCGGTTCACCTTCCTCTGTCGATCGAGGCGCAAGTCGAGGCGCACACGCTGATGCTTTCGACGCACAACATTTTCAGCCCGGCGAACGGCAAGCCGATTATCAGTCCTTCGCAAGACATCGTTATGGGATGCTTCTACATCACGATGGATCCGCTTCCGGGCATGGTCGGCGAAGGCAAGGTTTTCGCGTCGATCGAAGAGGCGCTTCTCGCGTACTCTCTCGGCAAAGTTCACCTCAACGCGCGAATTCAAGTCCGCATGCAGCAGGGGCGTTACCTCAAGGACAAAGTCAAGCGGGTCGTCCGCGTCATGAAGGAAGACGGACGCTACGTCGAAGAAGAGCGTCTGATCGAGATCGACGGCGGCAAACTCTTCGAAACGACGCCGGGACG
>CAMZHY010000015.1 GCA_947307005.1 uncultured Planctomycetaceae bacterium | reverse complement strand
GAACGTCAGGTCGGAGACGGTGATCGTCGCTTCCTCTTCAACGTTCATGATGCGCGTCGCGTCGTCGCCGTCGACGGTGATCTCGCGATCTTCGCCCTTGACGGAGAGAACGCGCGGGAGATAGAACTCTTCGCCGGTGTCGGCGCGTTTGCCGAGATCGGCGTATCCCGTGACGTCGAGCGGTCCCTTGGTCGCGTCGAGCGTAATCGTCGCGCCTTGGAGGTGCGGCGCGAAGGTCACGGCCGCGTCGAGTTTGCGCGTCTGCTTAGCGACGCCGTCTTCCACGAGCAGTTTCGAACCGTCTTCGAGCGTAATCGAATCTTCAACGCGCGCGTTGCGGGTCGAAAGAGTTCCAATCGCGAGGCTTTCGAAGACAAGTTCCGCGCCGCTAGCGTACTCAACGACGGAGCCGTCCTCGAAGATGAACGCGCCGTCCGGATAAGTCGCGTTCTGAACGTAGGTGAACTTAACGTTCGAGATATCGAAATCCATGCCGTCTTGAAGCACGACGTCGCCGCCGGTCAGGTGCAGCACGTTAAAGGTGTAGCGCGAGCCTTCTTGATCGTTGAGTTCCGAACCGTCGACGTAGTGAATGTACTGTTCCGTCTGGAGTTCGAAGCTCGCCTCGCTTCCGTCGGGATACGTGATGGAGCCGGTCGAGAGATCGGCGACCCTGCCGTTGGCGTAAGCGAAGTATCCGCCGTTAAGCTGATAATGATAGTAAATCTTCTTGCCGTTGAGCAGGAACTCGTCGCCTTCCTGGAGGTCGTACGGAACGCCGTCCTTGTAGACGACGTCGACCTTCTGGACAAGCCAGCCGTCGGTGACGGTAAGAACCTCGCCGTTCTCGGTCGTGAACTGGGTTCCGTCGGCGACAAGGAAGGTCGTGACGTACTCGTAGGACGCCGCGTTGTTGATCGCTTCGCGAAGCGACGTTTCGCCGTCCGCTTCGTCGACGACGTCTTCCGCCGTCGTGACGACCGTGCTCGGGAGTTCCTTGACCGCAAAGGTCGACTCGAAGAGGTTGTTGTTCTCAGTCCCTTCGTAATCGTCTTCTTCGCCCCATTCGTAGACGGCGCCAACGCCTTCTACGTCTATCGCGACCGTGACGGTATAGTAACCGACGGGCAGGACTCCGAAGTTGGCGACAAGGCGCTGCTCGTCTCCGGCGTAAATCCAGTCGCTTTGGTTGAGCCAGTCGCAGACGTCGAATTCCTCGGCGTACGAGACGGCGTCCTGCGTCATGCGGTAGACTTCGTTTCCGTTGGAATCGACGCCGACGAGCGTGACGTTGTATTTAAAGTTGTCGACGACGGTCGCGTCGCCAACGTTCTTCGCGTTGAAGTTAATGCAGACGTCCTGGTCCGCGAGGAAGTACGCAAGTTCGATCGTTTCGTCGCCGACCACGATTCCCGTCTGCCAGTAGTCGACGGATTCTTCGACGATCGCAAGGTCGGGCGCGACGACCGTCTGGAATTCGTAGGCGCCCATGTCGACCGTTCGAACGACGCCGCCGATCGTCAAACCGACGCGACGCGCGTCGCCGTTGAGGTCGGTTTCCGCGCCGCCGTCGAGCTCGTTGAAGCCCGTGTTGATCGCGAGCGATCCGGCGGACAAACGATAGTATTTATCGAGTTTGGGATCGACGCCGAGGAGCGAGCGATAGGCGGGGTCGAGCGTATAGGCGACGTCGCCGACCTGCGCGATGTTCGCGAGGAGCGAGCCGCGCAGCGTCGTCGTCGCGCCGGTCGCCGTAAAGAGATCGTAACCGGTTCCATTCGCGACGTTGTTCGCGAGGATCGAGTTGTCGATCGTCGCGACGCCCGCGTTGTAGAGACCGGCGCCGTCCGCCGCTTCGTTCGAAGCGATCGTAACGTTGACCAAACTCGTTGTTCCGGCGCCGTAAATCGCGCCGCCGAGTCCGTCGGCGACGTTCTTCGCGAAGAGCGTGTTCGACGCCGAGAGTCCGGCGCCAGCGTAGATCGCGCCGGCGTTCGTCGTCGCCGTGTTCGAGACGAAGGAGCCGAACGCGACCGTAACCTTACCGTTCGCGTAGATCGCGCCGCCCGCGCCGTCTTTCGCCTTGTTGTTCTTAAAGGCCGACTTCGCCAGCGTAACGTCGCCGTCGGCGTAAATCGCGCCGCCGTCGCCCATAGCAGAGTTGCTCGTCGCGTTCAGTTCGCCTTGAATTTCGAAGGAGCCAACCTTGAACGCGCCGCCCTTGCCGTTCGTCGCCCGGTTGAGGCTAACGGTCGCGGAGCCTTTAATCAGCACGAGACCGGTCGCGTTAATCGCGCCGCCTTCCTTCGCGCTGTTGCCGGTAACCGTCGCGTCGCCTTCAATCGTGACCGCGCCGCCCGAGAACATCGCGCCGCCGACGTTGTCCGTCGCGGTGAGAGCGCCGCCGATCGTAACGTCGGACCCCGTCTCAATCGCGCCGCCTTGGTTGCCCGAAAGAATCGCGTAATCGCCAATCTTCAGGGCGTCGGCGACGTAGAGCGCGGAACCGTCTCCCGCCGTCGTGTTTTCAATGAGTTCGAGAGAATCGACGCTCGCAGTAAGTCCAAAGTACGCGGCGCCAAAGTTTCCGGTCGAGGAGTTGTTCGCGAAACGGGTCGCGCCCAGAGTCGCTTCCGCCTCGACGCCGAGCGCGCCGACGTTCGTCGCCGAGTTGTTCTCAAAGTTCGCCGCGCCCGTCACGGTCAGTCTGCCGTGAACGTAGACCGCGCCGCAAGAGTCGACCGCGGAGTTGCCGGTCGCGACAAGGTCGCCGTTGAAGACGACGGGCGTGTCGGCGTAAAGCGCGCCGCCCGCGTTCGCGGAGTTATTCGTAAACGTCGCGGCGGGATCGCCGGCTTCGTTCGCGTTGAACGTCAGACCGGAACCGTCTTCGGAGTAGATCGCGCCGCCTTTATTCGTCGCGACGTTGCCGTCGAAGGTCGGGGAGACGAGCGTCATAGCGCCGGCGTTATAGATCGCGCCGCCGTCGGCCGCCTCGCCGTTCGTAAAGGCCGCGCCTTCGAGGTTGACGGTTCCCGCGTTGTTGTAGATCGCGCCGCCCTTTTCCGTCGCCCACGTCGAATCAAAGGTCGCCGTCGTCACGTTGGCGGTCGCGCCGGAGTGAACGGCGATCGCGCCGCCGTCCTTCGCGGAAGTTCCGGAGAAGGAGACGTCGTCGATTTGGACGTTCGCGGCGTTCGTCGCGAAGATCGCGCCGCCCATGCCGTTGGCGGACGTTCCCGTGAACTGGTCGTTCGCAATCGTCGCGGAACCGCCGTTGACGTGAATCGCGCCGCCGTTCTCGGCGGACGTTCGCTGGAAGTCGACGTACTGGACCGCGAGAACCCCGCCGTCGTTATAAATCGCGCCAAGGAGCGCGGAATCGCCGATGAAGCTCGTGAAGACGGTCTGCGTCGTCGCTTCGTCGTACGTTCCGACAATGGACGCGTCGCCGAGGTTGTAGATCAGCGCGCCTTCCGTCGCGTCGTTGTCGGAGAAGGAGGAGGTCAGAACGGTGAGTTTCGCGTTCTGAGCGTTGTAGATCAGGTTGCCCTTCGCCATCGTGTTGTTCGCGAAGGTCACGTTTTCGAGCGTGAGTTCGCCTTCGTTCTCGAAGATCGAACCGGCTTCCGTGGAAGTCGCGTTGACGAACTTAAAGTTCATCACGGTCGCGTCGCCTTCTTTCGTAATCTTGAAGAGGCACGGATCGTCGGAACTACTCGTAATCGTAAGGTCGAGCAGGTTGCCGTCCGGATCGACGCAGTCGAGCGTGAACGTCTTGTCGAGCGTGAGCGGACCGTCGACGAGCACGAAGGTCGCGCCGTCGAGATTGGGATCGAAGACGACCGCGTTCGATTCGCGGGAAACGCGCTGCATGAGCGCCAGACCCGCCTTGTAAGTGTAGGACTCGCCGTTCCAGATCACTTCGGTTCCCGCCGCGATCTTGCCGACGCTCTGCAAGAGGGCCTTGTAGATAAACTTGCCGTTTCTGTAAACGACCTCGTAACCGTTGGAAAGGGTGACTTCCGTCCCCTCGTTGAGGACGTACACGGTTCCCGTCGTATCGACGTATTCGTCGGTCGCAAAGACGTACGTCTCGCCGTCGATCTTAATTTCGGCGCCGTCCGCAAGAGTTACGGTCGTAACTTCGGTCACGATGAAGCGATCTTGCGCGTAGTTGTAGACCGCCGTCGAACCGTCGGCGAGCGTGACGACGTCGCCGTCGCGCACGATCGCGACGTCGTTCGTCGCGACGCGGCGGAAAACGCCGTTGACGATCGCGACTTCCGTTCCGTCTTCAAGCGTGAAGACGCCCATGCGTTGAATCGCGTCGCGATCGTAACGATGGGTCACCTCGGTATGGGTCCAAACGCCGTCGACGAGCTCGTATTCGGTTCCGTCGATCGTCGCGATCGTTCCGTTGGGAACGTCGACCATTTGGCTATCCGCGTTGAGATAGACGTTTTGGACGTACGTGACGGTCGTCGTCTGAGTCTCGGTCCACGAGACGGTTTCGCCGTCGGCCAGCGCGTAGGGATTCCCCGCCGGATCGAGCCAATCGACGCCGTTGTAAGTATAGTCCACGCCTCCGCTGGTAACCGTCGTCCCCGCCGGAACCGAAATCTCGGCGCCGTTGGCGTCGACAAAGACGCCGTTCGTCTCGTCCCAAGTCGCCGCGATCTCGACTTCCGTGTCAACGGAGAACTGTTCGCCCGGATAGACCTGGTATGTCGAGGAGGAATCGACGTAGAACTTGCCGTCTTGGACGACGTAGGTAATCCCGTTCGCCTCGAACGTATCGCCGTCTTGGAGCGCGATTTCACGATAGTAATAGCTTCCGGCGTAAATCTCGACCGCCTCGCGGAGCGAAATGAGACCGTCGTAAGGATCGACGACGTCGAGATCCGTCGTCACGACGATCGAATCGTTGATCGAGATCGGCGATTCGACGACGTCGAAATACGAAGTCGTCTTGAAGAAGTTGTTGTTTTCGCGGAGTTCGTCGATCTCATTCTTAGAATCGATTCCATAGCCGAAGAGGTAGTATCCCTCCTCGTTCTGCTCGGCCATCAAACCTTGATCGATTAGCCCGGAGACGAGCGATTCAATCGAGCCAAGCGTCACGTTTTCAAGAATAAGATAGCTCGTCGAGCCGTCGTAATCGAAGGTCTGGACGTCGCCCGTCGCAAGGTTCGTGCAAGTAATCGTCGCGGCGCCGCCGGGGAACGTTCCGGAGTCGACGAAATCGACGCGGATCGTCATGATCGGAACGCCGTTCTCCTGCGTCGACTGCTCGTACATTTCCGCTTTCTTGGTGTACGCGTCGTACTTCCAGAGGTAAACGGTCGTCTCGAAGGAGTCGGCGATTTTCGCGCCTTCGTTGATGAAGGAGAGGTTCAGATAGAGCGTTTCGTCGACGAGGAACGGCGCGATCGAGCCGGTCTGGTCGTCGATCGCTCTCGAGACGACGATCGAGTTCTCCCAGTTGTTGACGACGTCGGAACCCGCCGAGGTCGGAATGTAACCGGTGAGTTCGGGCACGGCGAGGAGTTCGTAGGCGCCCGCGTCGATCGTCGAGCCGCCGACGCGCGTCTGCCCGGCGAGGTCGGCGTCGAATTCTGTGAAATAACGGCTCATCTTGAGCGTGTCGTACCTGCTCGCCTGAATGTAGCCGTTCGTATAATCGAGCTTGCTGGACAGGTAATTGGCGCCCAGATCGACCGCGAGAGAATCGGCGGAAAGACGCAGATTCCAGAACTTCCAGAGTTCCGGCGACCATTCGGCAAGGTCGTAGTCGCGGTAGGCGACAAAACCGGGCTCGTAGGTCACGACGCTCGAATTAACCGAAGTCCCCAACGAATGACCAATGATGCTGTACCCGTCGGCGTTATACGAATCTTCGCCGCCACGCTGCGCAAGAAGGTTGGTGTTGCGCGACTCGTCGCCGATGAGCGAACTGTAAGCGTGCGTCGAGTTGCCCGCTTCGGTATAGACGTCGGCGCCGTACTTCGCAACGTTGTCCCCGACGATAGAGTTGTACATCCTGACAATACCGGCGTTTTCAATACCGCCGCCGGAGTAATCCGCCGTGTTGCCCGCAACCGTGACGTTCACAAGCGTCGCGACGCCGCCGTCTTCGTTGTAGAGACCGCCGCCGATCGCGTTTTCAGACGTCACAATATTCCCAACGATCGACGTGTTGACGAGGTACAGCCACCCGTCGTGCTGATCCGCGTTGTTGTACTCGCCGCCTTGGTTGTAGACGCCGCCGCCCGCCTTGTACGCGCGGTTTCCAGCGATGATCGAGTTGCCGATCGTCAGCCAGCCGTAATGGTTGTAGACGCCGCCGCCGTTGTTCGTCTGACCGACTTGGTCGTACGTCTCGCCCTTAAAGTAGTTCGCCTCCGCGGCGCCGGTCTGAATCGCTTTCTTCGTCGAGTTCGACTCGTAGCGCTCTTCGCCGATGAATTTATCGAGCGTCGTCGCCGCAATCGTGACGTAATACTGACCAATGCTGCCGTACGCGGAATAGCCCTCGCCCGGAGTCGTCGGATCGCCGTATCCCGTGCCTTCGACGCTGAAGTAATACGTCTCGCCTACTTCGAGATTATCGAGTTCGAAATGCGCGAAGACGGATTCCGTCGGGTTGTGAGTATAAAGAAGTTTCCCTTCCGCGTCGTAAACTTTAACGAGAAGGTCGAGGTTCGTGAAATTGCGGCTCGTCGCGAACCAGTTGGCGTCAGTGCGCGAGAAATCGGCGCCCGTTCCGACGACGTCGACGACGAAGGTCTTGTCCGTCGCAACGAAGTAGAAGAAGTCGACGTCCTTTTCGTCCGAGATAATCCCGTCCGCGACGAGATTGCCCGCGTTCAGATAAGAACTGGACAGAACCGACGCCTCGCTAATCGTGTCGCCGTAGTCGTCTTCCTTGAATCCAAGGCGACCGGCGATGATCGCGATATCGTCTTGAGAGTTCGTCGCGCCTCGATACTCGCCTTTGCTCCACTGCGTGATCGCCGAGCCGTAGGGAGCCCCCATGAGCGGTCCCCAGAGCTTGGAGCCGCCATAGTATTCCGCGTCGTTGAGACCGTCGTGATTAAGTCCCATCGTGTGCCCGACTTCGTGCGAAACCGCTTCCGCAATGCCCTTCGCGTTGCTCGGACCGCCCGTCGAGTTCGGGAATACGTAGCAATCTTGTTTTTGGGTGCCGAACGATCCGACGTAAGCGACGCCGCCGCGACCGTTCCCCGTGCCGCCGATCACGACGCGAACCGCGTTCGTCGCCGCTTCAAAGACGGACTGGTCCGTCGTGACCGTCACGTTGTAAGGCGCGTAGTCTTCGGCGACGCGCAGATAGACTTCATTAATAACCTCAAGTTCCTCGGCGGAGAACGTCGTTGGATCGCCGTCGAAATCGAGCGCCGGGTGAAGCTCGCCGCTCCAGCCCGTGTCGCCTTCCGCCAGACCGCCGAAGTAGAGATAGATCACGTTCGAAGTCTCGGCGACGCCGCCCGTAATCGTGAACCCGTACATTTCGATCGTCGTATTGTCGACGTAGACCGTACGGAATTTCTCATTCGCGTTGATCGTGATTCCCGGCTGGTCGTTCGTCGCGTCCCAAGCGTTCATCGCGTTGAGAACAAAACGCTTCGGAGAGTAAGGCTGACCCGTAATCGTCGTGGAGCGCGTGAAGAGAAGCGTGTCCTGGAGATTGAGCGTCGAACCGGCGAGCGATTCGTTAAAGGTCAGCGTGTTGCCGAGATACTGTCTTCCGTTTTCCAAGCGGCGATTGGCGTAAGCGAACGCTTCCTGCCAGTTGAGAACGTTGTCGACCGCCGTGGCGTACGTCAGATCGGAAACGTCGACCTGTTCGGCGTCGATTCGGAAATTCTCATAACTCTCATGCATCGAGAGCGTGTACTTACCCAAGCTGCCGTAGTCGGAGTAACCGGTCGTCGACGGGTTCCCCTCGCCAACGCCTGAAACGCGGATGTAGTAAGTCTCGCCCGCCTCAAGCTCCGGCGTAACGAAGTGCGAGAACGTCGTGAAGACGGAGTCGTCGACCGCCTGATAACCTTCCTTGAGATTCCCCGCGTCGTCGTAGACCTTTCGACCGAACTGGTCGACAACGTAGAAATAGTAGTCCGAATCGCGAAGGACGATCGACTCGCCGAAGGACAGCTTCATCACTTTGCCGTCCATATCGAGGAGAAGAATCTCACCCTCCGAATCGAGAAGTTCGACCTTAAGATTCAGGTTCGTGTAATTATAGGTCTTCGCGTAATACAGACCGGCGAAAACGGCGTTTTCCGTATCGGAATGGCGTCGCGTCGTCCAGCTGAAATCGCTGTCGATATAGCGCTCGTCGGCGCCGTCGCCAACGACGTCGACGACGTAGGTTCCGCCGTAGGATTGGAAGGAGTAAACGTCGTAGTCTTCGCGCGTTTCGATGTAGCTGACGGCGTTGTACGTGCCGGCGATCGCGCTCGGCGTATTAATGTCGATACCGACGTAGAAATCGGTCAGATTCGCCGCATCCTCGATCGTGTCGCCGATCGCGTCGTTGCGATATCCAAGGTTCGACGCGATAATCGCGATATCGTCCTCCAAGTTGGTCGCGCCGACGTATTCGCCTTTGCTCCATTGGGTTATGTCGGAGGAGTAGCCCGTTCCCATGATCGGGCCCCAAGTCGCGTTGCCGCTGAATTCGCCGCTATAGTAATCGTTGTGCTCGTAGCCGTCGTGATGTAGGCCAAGCGAGTGACCGACTTCGTGCGAGGCCGCTTCCGCGATGTTCTTAGCGCTCAAACTCAGCGAGAACGGATAGACGTAATTGTCCGACTTGCTCGTTCCGAAGATTCCGACGCCGGAAACGCCGCCCTTGTCGGGATGATAGCCGCCGATGACGCAACGGACGCCGCGAGAAGCCGACGACCACACGGACGCGCTCGTCGTCACGTTGACGTCGAAGGGCGCGTAGTCCTCCGCGACGCGACGCCAGACCTCTTCGATCATCTTGAGTTCCGCCGCGCTGAATCCCGCGGAATTGTCAAGAGTGAACTCGGGATGTTCGACGCCGTCCGCCGTTCCCTCAACGCCGCCAAAGTAGAGGTAAATAACGTTTTCCGTATTACCCGGCATGCTCTCGAGGGAAAGAACGTCGTTTTGATTAATCGCAACCGACGAAAGATTCTCTCTATACTGCTGTAACCAAGAGAAGCCGAGGATTCTCGACGTATACGTGGTGTACTGCGAATTGTTGCTACCGTAGAAGCTGAAGCCCTCGGGGAAGTTGATCGCGCCTTGAACCGCGCCGTTATTGTCAAGATACGTATACGGGGCGTGGACAAGCGTAAGATTAGAGCCTGAACCGCTCAAAAGATAGGTGTGATAGGTGTCGTAGGCTTCGTCGCTCGTCGAATTTCTATCGACATAGTGGGTAAGCGTTCGAGGGTTGTTCTCCGTATTGTTGTAGCGCGAGTCGGTGACCTGCTGTTCGTAGGCGCTCTTCGTCGGGTTCGAGCAGATAAGCCCGACGGTCGTCGCCGCCTCGTTCGTCATGCCATTGCTGTAAACGACGCGCGAATCGCGATTGTAAACGTATCCCCAGACGGAAACGTACTCTCGCGACACATTGCCGTAATTGTCGCTCGTCTGGATTTCCATCGTCACGGCGTTTCCTTTGCGGAGGACGCTGAGCATCTCTTGGAGCATCGAATCGCTCGCCGCCGTATAGCCGCCGACTCTACCGAAATCGATATTCTGGAAGAACCCGCCCCCTTCGATTGTGTTCGTAAGCGCCGAGTAATTGCGACCGAAGCAGTTTTTGTCGTTTCCGGCGAAAAAGTAATCGAGAATGCTCGCGGCGGTAATATTCCAGTTGTACGCCGTTCCCGCGCCCGTGTTGATGAAGCCGTTCATGAAGTAGGCGGCGACCGCGTCCTCGACGCTCGCGTAATTCCGAACCGTGCCGTCCGAAAGCGTCATGCTCGTCGAGAAACCCGCCTGTTGCGCCCACCCGGTATACGCCAGCATGTTCGCGACCGTGCCGACCCAGCCCGCGTATCCGACGCTCTCGGCGTCGTAGATGATAGATCCGTTGCTAAGCCCGCTGGCCCAATACGTGGCGGGAGTGTAGCCGAAGTAATCGTACCGGGTTCGCATGACGGCGTGAACGCTGTTGCGGACGGAATTGTAGTCGTCGCCGTCCCCGTGGGGATTGTTGATCGTCCGATACCCGCTCGTCGCGGTGGAGTTGGACAGCCCCGCCTGCTCGAGCTCTTCAACCGTCGCGACGCGGTCGACGGCGTAGGAGGTCGTAAGCTCGCCCGTCGCCTCGTCGGTCTTCGTCGTCTGGTTGACAATCACCAGCGAGTCGCCGAGCGTAATCTTCGCGTCTTTCGTGCCGACGAAAGAGTCGCCAGCGTAGTCGATATTGGAATAGTTGTAGACGACGGCGCCGTCGAAGGTCACGTCGCCGTTCAGAACGGTGACCGCGTTCGTGTTGACCGTCTCGATCACCGGCGCGTCGGTTCCGAATCCGACGACGGTCAGCTTGCCGTAGTTCGTCGAATCGATATTGACCGTGACGGCGGTCGACTCGAGGTTCAACGTATAGTTGTCCGAATCGGTTCGCAGGACGACGAGGTCGTCGGTCGTCGTCTGAGCCGCCTGATCAACCGCGGCTTGGAGCGAGGCGGCGGTCAGATCGCTGATCTCGATGACGTTAATCTTGTTGAAGTCCTCGGGAAGCGAAAGATTCGCGTACGAGGCGCGGATATCCTGATACTCGGCGGAGCCGATCGGATTGACGGACAGGAGTTGACGCTCTTCAAGAGCTTCCAATCCAAGTTTGCGCTCGGTAAGGACCTTCCGGGCGCCCTTCGCGCGACGGTTCCCCTGGTCTTTGCGTGCGCGATTTTCACGGTTTTCTTCGCCGTTATGCGACTCGCCGCCAAAACGATTGAATAAACTCATCATAAACTCCTGAACGAATATACTCCCGCGTCGCGCTCGTTTCGCGCCCTCAAATTCAGGCAAGCCGACCAGCGGGGAATGAATGAATGAAACCGCGGGAAACGTCGCGTTCCTAGTCTGAGCGGAGAGCGACTCCTCTCAGGGGTTCTAGGAAAATCTCGGCGTTTCCTTTCCGCCGCGTCCGTATCCGACGTCGCGAAGCCTTCCAATTCCGCAATCCTATCTACGCGGAATGAACGGCGAAACAGCCGTCTTGCTCCTTCGCCGCTCGGAAAGCCCCTCGACGACAGTCGCCGGGGGAGTCCGACCAGTTCGGAAAGACGCCTGCGGAAAACACGATTTTGTCGTTTTTAATACTCAAGACGAACAAGGTCGGAAGAGGTTCCCGGAGACTCCTCCAAGAATCCCATATGACCCGACCTTAAAAAAAGGTTCCCCTGAGGATAAAAACGGATAATCCGGACTATATTTCAGTTTACCAAAATCCCCAATTTTTGACAATAAAAAAGAGACAATTTTAGAAAAAAATGGCAAGCCAATAATAGATATTTGCCGATTAAACCTCCTTGCGACCTCTCGGAGAGGTCACAAAGGGCATATTACAAAAAATACTCATGCTAGTCAAAATAGAAAACTAGACAAAAAAGGCTATAATCATGCAAGGCTTTTAATCTGGAAAATATCTACGCAACGCAATAATCGCTCTTTTCATAACGTTTTACCGTCTTGCGCAGTTTTTTCCGTTATTAACGTCAAAACGTCGTTATTTTTCCCCTCTCTTCTCAGCGCTTCGCGCCTCGCCTAATCGATCGGAACAACTAGTTTGCCGAAACTTCGGCGACCTTGTCGTCCGACACGGGGTCAAGATCAAATTCGATTCGAAGCCATCCGTCTCGCGCCTCAACCTTCTTTGGCCTTAGCGAGCCGCGATTCTCCAACGCGGCGATCGTATCGACGGGCAACGGAGAAAAAACATACTCCTCGTTGATCGTCGTTTCGAGACGTTTAATAAAGATGCGGCGGAAGGTGTAGAATCGGGCGGAAACGGGGTCGCCGTCCTGATAGCCTCCGGGCGCGACCTCCAATTCGTCGCGGACAAAGACGAAATGGGAGTCGTTAATTTCGAGCCTATAGGTCATCCGCACTTCAACCGGCCCCCATTCTTTACCGTCGACGTCGCAGGAAGAAAGTCGCAACACCGTCGAAATCGCGTCGTTCTCAAAACGGATCGAGAAGGGCTGAACTTCGTCGAAACGAACGAAAACTTTCTGCGCGTGGTCCTCCGGATCGAGTTCGCGAACTCCCTGCGGCTCATAGGGGACGAGCAGTTTCTTGACGTCTTCGGGATCTACGCCGGGAAACCTGAAAAGCACGTTGTCGATCGTATCGTACCCCGGTCCGAAAAGCGCGCCCGCCAGCGCGATCGTCGCGGCGTTGTTCAGCGCCGACTCATGGAACCGCACGCTCAAATCAGGCTCGCGAGTCGTCTTTTTCGTCGTCGCGACGGGGCGAAACGGATGAAAAGAATCGAGTCTCGGGAGGATCGAACTTGAACTTGCCGACGTTATCGCGCTGTTGCGGAGATTCGGCGCGAGCGACGCGAGCGCCCCGCCGCGGAACAATCCGCCTTCGTTCGTCCTTGGGGCGCAGCGTTCGACGATTTCGTACGAGGAAGCGGAACTTGAGGAACCGCGTCGCGCGTCGCGCATCGCCGTCGATTTGCCGTCGGGCGCGCTAAATTGCAGTCCTCGACCGAGAACGCACTCGATGTAGAATCGATCTTCGGAAGTTCGAGACTTTAGACTCTGAATCATCGAGTTGCCGGAGCCGATTTCCATATGCTCGACGCGTCTGTTCATTTCGAGAATCTGCGCGTTCGCCTGCGCGTCAAGTTCTCGCGCAACCCGCGCCTTAATGCGTTCCGCGCCGTCTCGCTCCGACGCGGGCAGCTCCTGAGAAACCTTATTTTGAATAATCGCGCCGCCAAAAAGCGTGATTCGTTCGGTATTGACGCCGCGAAGCGTCGTTCTCATGTTCGCGTTTGCGACGGCGGGACCCGTTGAAATCACCCCGTTGGGATTGAGATACATCGGCTTGCTTGCGGCGACGGAGCCAAGGTTGTCGGTGTGGACGAAGACGCCGCGACTCGAGCCGACCGTGCGCGTCGAAACGTTCGCGTTGAGGACAAGCGCCATCTGCGCTCGCGTCTCGCTAGGCTTGACGTCTAAATTCGTGTGTCCTCTTAGCGCCCCGGCGCCTTGCGCGAGGGCGCCGCGAATATTCTCGTTCACGTCGAACGTTTCCGAAACGTCGCGATAGGTGAACGCCGAAAGGAAATTTTCGCTCGCTTCCAAGTAGAAGTTCGACTGGGAAAAAACGTCGTGAAGGTAACTCGCGAGCCGTGAAACGGCGGGGGACTCAGACTGGTAATATCGCATCTCGCCGATCGCTCGAACAATGTGATCGAGAGATCCGTCTTCTTCGCCGTAGAAATAGGCGCGAACCGCCTCGTCGAGCGCATCGCAGTAAAAGTCGAAACACTCCCGCTTCTCGCGTTCCAGTTCCTCGTCGTCGACGCTCGCCTGACCGGAGCCTGTCGCCGAGGCGTCGGACGCTTCAAAAACGGCGATGTAATAGTCGATCAAGACGGCGAGACTCTTTTCACGCTCGACGTTCTGTTTCGAAGAACGCGCGTAATCTGCGAACGCGTCTCTCACGGACGCGAGCCGACTGCGAAAAATCGTCGGCGACTCCTCTGAAAGCTTGATCAGCGTCGGGACCTGAAGCCGCGTCGCAAGAGCTTTCGCGTCTCCGCGACCGGGGTCTTCGGCGTATTTCACGTAATCGCGAAGCTGCGAAACGAGCTGCTCGCGAGCCGCGCCGGCGCGAACTCCGTAACGAGGGGAATAATCTTTTTTGGCAATCGCGAGATATCTGGAAACCGTCGAAACAATCCGATTCGCCTCTTCGCTCCCAACCTGAGCGCCCAAGTTTGCGTTCGAAAGCGCGTCCGACGACGACGTCTTGAGCGTGACGATTCCCGGACGCGCCGACGTCGATTCCTCAAGTTGAACGTTCTTTTCTGAATTTAGTCCATCGGACTGCGCGTACAGCGCCGACGGAGCGCTCAGGAGAAAGGCTCCGGCGACGGCGCTCGCGCCCAAAAGAATCGTCGCGGTTTTAAGGTTACTTCTCATGGCAAACGGCTGACGTTTAACGCGGTGGCGACGGGGAAACTCGCGAGAGTTCCAAAACGACGACGGAAGAACCGTTCTCGCGACCTTCGCGACGAACGTTCATCCCTCCGCGCTGAATCCTCTTCCCGTAACATATAAAGGCGGTCGCAACGCGGCGCATTTTTTCTTTCTTTCGGAAAGAAGCGTCGCCCTCGCCCTGTTTTCTTGCAAAATACGGATCCTTTACGATTAAACGATTCCAAAAATACCTGTTAAATAAAAAGGATAAACCAGAGGATATAGGAAGCTGTTTTATTCGGCGTCGCATCGAACTGGAAAACGTCGCGAACTGTTTCTTGCGTCGAAACCGGAAAAAATAAAAAAATGATGAAATCGCTCTTCCTCAACGGCCCCATCTTCGTTACGCTTGGCGACGAAGATATAAAGCGGACGTCTCGGTCTCGCGGCGTTTGCAATTCCAGCGCGCGCTGACGCGTCGGAATTCCGGCTTCGGTTTTGACGGCAATAGGACCGGCGACGAGCGGACGACGCCGGGGTCGAATCGAGCCATGACCCCTGAGAATGGAGCCTAAGGGAATGGGAACGGATATTCATCAACTGGCGCTTGTCGATCCCTCCGCCAAGCTGGGAAAAGACGTTCGCGTCGGACCTTTCTGCATTATTGAAGAAGGCGCCGTCGTCGGCGACGGGACGATCCTCGAAGCGCGCGTCTCAATCAAGAAGGGGACGGTCGTCGGAAAGAACAATCATATTTTTGAGGGCGCGTGCCTTGGAGGACTGCCGCAATGCGTCGGACTTCAGGAGGAGAACTGCGGCGGGCTAATCGTCGGAAACGGCAACGAAATCCGCGAAAACGTCACGATCCATCGCTCAATGTATGAAGACAAATCGACGGTTGTCGGCAATGATTGCATGCTCATGGCGAACGTCCACATCGCGCACGACTGTCACGTCGCCGACGAAGTCATTATGGCGAACAACGCGATGCTCGCAGGACACTGCTCGGTCGGCAGGCGGGCGTTCGTCTCCGGCGCCGCGGGCGCGCATCAGTACGTGCGAATCGGCGCCTACGCGATGGTCGGAGGACAGGCGCATCTCGTGCGCGACGTGCCCCCGTTCGTCACGGTCGACGGACTCTCCAGCCAGGTCGTCGGACTCAACCTGATCGGTCTCAAGCGCGCGGGCTTCACTTCGGAAGACCGTAAGGCGCTTAAAGAGGCGTACCGCATTTTATACAAGAGCGGTCTGAACTGGAACGAAATCGTCGAGAAAATCGAAAAAGATTATCCGGAGGGCGTCGGTCTCGAAATGGCGCGGTTCCTTGCGACGACGCAACGCGGCGTCACGATGGAGCGCGCGTGTCTTCCGTCGCTCGGCGAAGCGCGACTGGCGGCGCGCGACGCCGCCTCGCAGGGCAAAACCGACGGCGAATCCGGTTCCGAGACGATCCAGCTCCGCGTTGTAGACGAAAACGGCGCCTCGCTGGTTCCGCCCCCGTCTCGACGTCGCGCGGGCTGACCTTCTTTAAGCTCGCGACCTTTATGAAAACGACGCCCGCCCTCGTCCGGCGGGCGTTTTCATTTCATGATCGTTAAAAAAGCGAGTTTTGGTCAAAATCCAATTGAAAAACGCCGTTCCGTCGCGTACAATGCGGACGTCCATAGGGATAGGATCGGTTTGAGCGTCCTTTCGCGCTCCATGATATAATTCAAGGTTCGCATGTCGTTAAAACGAGAATTAGAAGAAAACCCGTTCGCAGCTCCTCTCGACGAAGACTGGCTCAAAACGGCGTGGCAATATCGCGACCGATTCGAGGAAGACGTCGAATTTCAAGACGCGCTCGAACTTTGGCCGCGCTGTCCGCGTTGTGGAAGACGCCGCGTGACGAGGTGTCCCGTCTGCAAAACGTCGGGCGACCTCTTCGCCTTGGCGGATCAGGAGTATTACGATCCAGACGCTAAGCCCCTCGATCCGCCGTCCCGTAGCGTTTGCTCAAGCTGTTCTCGTCACGGCGAACACGCTACGCATGACTGTTGCGGAACCGACGGCGACGACGCGTTCGACGTCGAAGTCGTTGAGACGGATGAAGAACGAGCGCAACGACGCCTTAAACAGCGTCACGTATGGGCAACGCTAGGGAGAAAACCAGAATGCGGTCAGGACGGCGACCCCAAACAGGAAAGGCCTCCCGCGCTCCTTTGCCACGTCTGTTCCGAAGCGTTCACGCCGGTCTTTCCGCGCGTCTGCGAATGGTGCGACTACGACTTCGGCGAGGGGGAGGAGTATGACGTCGACGGCTCGGTCTCCAAGGACGTCGAGGATTTCCTCGAAAGAAAAAACCGCGAGGAAGACGCCGCCTTCGAACCGAACTCCAACCGCGTCCTCTGGACCGTCGTCGCGCTAACGCTCGCGCTCGTCGCCTTCCTGATTTACACGCTCTTCGTCTTCTAACGAACCGCGAAACGATAGCGACGCCGACAATCACAAGGAAACGCCAATGCCGCCGGAACAGTTTGACCTAGCGTCCTTTGACTCTTACCGCGAAAACAATCGCCTCGAAGTCAAAAGAGCGACCGGAGGACTCCCTCTCAGTCTTTGGGAAACGTATTCCTCTTTTTCCAACTGCAACGGGGGGTGGATCATTCTTGGAGTTCGCGAAGAAAGCGACGGACGTTGGCGAACGACGGGTTTGCAAAACCGCGACAAGCTCTTAAAAGACTTCTGGGACCTTATTAACAATCGCGCAAAGGTCAGCGTCAACCTTCTAAAAGAGAGCGACGTCGCAACCTATGACGTCGACGGCGACGTCGTCCTCGCGATTCGCGTTCCGCGCGCCGACAGGTGTTATCGCCCCGTCTACGTCAACAACTCCCTCTTCGGCGGAACCTTCAGACGCGATCACGAGGGAGATTATCATTGTACGGAATCGGAAGTTAGGGGGATGCTCCGAGACCAAGCGGAAAAGAGCGCGGACGACAAAACACTTGTCGATATGGATTTATCCGTTTTAAATGGCGAAACAATTAACAGCTTCCGATCCCGGCATCGCGCCGTCAACGAAAGGCATGTATGGCATAAGCTGGACAATCCCGAATATTTGGAGAGAATCGGAGCGGTCAAAACGGCGCCGCGCGACGACGCGGGACTGCATCCAACCGTCGCCGGACTGCTCATGTTCGGAGAGGAGTATAAAATCCGGTATGAATTCCCGGAGTTTTTCTTAGATTACCGAGAAACGCTCGACCCCGTCCTCCGATGGACCGACAGACTTGAATCGAGTTCTGGAGAATGGAGCGGCAACCTTGTCGATTTTTTCTTTGCGTTAGAAAGAAAACTCCTCCGCGATTTAAAAAAGCCGTTCAAACTTGACGGAATCACAAGAATCGACGAAACGCCGGTTCACCGGGCGGTAAGAGAAGCGCTGGCAAATTGCCTCGTCAACGCTGATTTTAACTTTCCAAGGGGAGTCGTCGTTCTTAAGAAGCCTGATTCGCTTGTTTTCGAGAACCCCGGAAGCATCATCCCCGGCAAACCTCAAATGCTAAAGGGGGGAATCTCCGAACCGCGAAACAGGACGATCATGAAAATGTTCAACCTAATCAAAGTAGGCGAACGCGCGGGAAGCGGCGTCCCCGAGATTTTCAACGTCTGGGAAGAAGAGGGATGGACTCCGCCCGTCGTCGAAGAAGTCTTTAAGCCGGACAGAACGATTCTAACGCTTTCCTTCACGAATAAGGCGGCTGAAAATCAACCGAACCCAAGCGTAAATCCGCCGCAAAATCCGCCGCAAAATCCGCCGAAAAATCCGCCGC
>CAMZHY010000014.1 GCA_947307005.1 uncultured Planctomycetaceae bacterium | reverse complement strand
ACCCGCGTCTACCATTTTGAAATGGTCAAAGCCTACGGGGAAATCGGTAAACGTATTGCCAAAGAACTGGTGAAACGCGGGTTTGTCGAAAGAACGGAACGTTAATTCTTCCAATAGGTCGACCGTCTGAAAGAAACGCCGTCCACATTGCAATATTCCGTTTCAGTAAATAATCTACATTCCCAACAGACTTACGGGATAGAAGTACGTCAATTCGTTAATCGGTCGTATCTTATCGCAAGTATCGACGACCAGTCCCATTCCGATTTTCATATGGTATTTTTCCAGAACACGGAAGTTTTTCGTCGGTTTGACAGGGGCGGCGCTCTTTTTGATTTCGATAGGGTAGACTACGTCGCGACGGACGAAGAGCAGGTCGATTTCTTTCTGGTCGATATCGCGGTAATAGAAGAGCGACTCTCTCGGATCAAGGTTATGAACTTGGAAGTTTCGGATCAGTTCGGCGACGACGTACGTTTCAAAGAACGCGCCGCCCATGGCTCCCGCCTCCAACATTTCCGCGTTGGGCCATTTGCACAAATAGGAGCAAAGCCCGCAGTCCATGAAATAAAGCTTTGGCGCCTTGATAATCCGATTGGATACGTTCGATAAATATGGTTGCAATAAAAAAATCAGCCCCGAGGTTTCAAGGATCGATATCCACCTCTTGCAGGTCTTAACGTCTATTCCCACGCTCGACGCAAGAGATGTCGTATCGAAGTTCTTGCGCCGTTCTGAGCGCGAGGATCGACAGGAAGTTTCGAAACGCCGACTCGCTACCCGCCGCGACGAGTTTGCGAACGTCCTTTTCTATGTACGTGTCGACGTAAGACCTAAAATACGCCTCGCGCTGCGATTCGCCCGTGACGACGTCTGGCATGCCCCCTTGAAAAATATCCTCAAAAACTTGCGCCCTCGTTCGATACGCGCAGGGAAGTTCCCTCTCGCGTTCCAAAGCCGCTTCCATCTCAGGTTGAAAAAGCTTCCCTTCGGCGCCGTATTTCTCCGACTGCGACAGAGACGACAGTTCAAAGACTCCGCAACGTCCCGCAAGCGATTCGGAAACGCCCTCTTGGAGTTCAAAACGACTCGATCCCGTAAGAACGTACATAAGTTCCCGACGTTTATTTTCCTTCAACCAAAGGAGCCGTTGCGCGTCGACGTTTTTCTTGATTTCGTCGAGAAGTCGCGGCGCTTTCTGAATTTCGTCGATAATCAGCGGCCAACCGTATCTTTCTAAAAAGAGTTTCGGATTCTGATTTGCAAGCGTCCGATCGTCGAGATCGTCCAACGTCGCCTTTCGACAGCGGTCGCCGAAGAGGTAATCGACCATCGTCGACTTTCCTACTTGTCGCGGACCGTAAACTACGACGCATGGAAAAGAACGGCTAACTTCGAGGAGCGTCTGTTCTGAATTGCGACGAATGTACATGGCAACCTCATTTTTCGATGAAAAAGGGAGCGCGCTGGCGATTTCATCGAATTTTCTCAAAACGTCGAGAAAAGTCAAGCCTCGCGAGGCGTCAAACGAATCCTAAACGCCTAGGGATTCCAAGCGCAACATAAGAAAGGGCGGCTTCCAAGGAGAAACCGCCCTTCTTTCATCTCGTTGCGACGTCGTCGGTCGCGCTATTTCTTTTCTTTTTCCTCTTTCGTAAGATCCTCGTTGATCGGCGACCATTTATCGCGTTTTTGCGGAAGTTCGCTCATTCTTTTGGCGACGAACTGACCGATCGTTCCCGCGACGTTCAAGGATTCAAGCCCAAGCAGCTGCGTTCCCTGCATGCTTGTCTGGAGCGAATAGAACAGAACGACCTTGTCCTGCGGTTTCGCCTTTTCGTCCTTCGCGCCGCCGATTCGACGTTGAATCGTCTGCGCCGCGTTCAACTTCTCCTCGACGTTGGAACCCGCGATAATCAAATACCCGAAGACTTTGCCCTTCGCGAGCTTATGAAGAGCTTCCAACGAATTGAGGCAGTCGTATGTCTGCGAGGAGGTTTGACCCTCTTCGTCGTCCTTCTTCTTCTTCTTATCGTCGACCGCGTCGGGAGAAAGGAGCGCGAGTCCCACGACGTTCTGCCCCATCTCGCCCTTGACGCCCCAGTCGTTCTTCGCCCACGCGCAAGCGAGCGCGGCGCCAAACTCGGATCCGACGATGATCGTCTTTTTAACGTTGCACAGTCCCTTGTCGTTCACGTGGAAAAGGAAGTTAAACCACACCTCGCGGTCCGCGTTAATCATCGCGCTAACGTCGCGATTCGAAGGCTGACGCGACCTTTGCTCTTGAACCTGTTGTCTGTCGTTGGGAGGATTGTTATTCTGGTTGCGAGGACCTTGATCCTGATTGGAACTTCGCAAATCGGGAATCAAGACGCCATACCCTTGCTGCGCGAGAAGTTGCCCGAGCTGATTGTACGCCCCTTCTTCCATATCGAGACCGGGAACCAGAATTACGACCGGCGTATCCTTATCCCCCTTCCCCTTGAGATACGTTCCTGTTAGTCTCGCTCCGTCTCGCGCGCGAAAAGCGTCTTGATTCAGAGGAATCGGAACCGTGCCGAGCGAATTGTCGAGCGCCGTGTCAAGATCAACTTTGCGTTCGGGTTTCGGCTGCTGCTGGTCGGGCTGACCTTCCAGCCCCCCCTGACCTTCTTGGCCCGGCTGGCCCGGTTGTCCCGGCTGGCCAGGCTGTCCAGGAAAACCTACTCCCGGCATTCCTGGAAAACCGCCGCCGGGAAACCCTGGAGCTTCCCCGCGTCCGTCGCGACCGCCGTTGTTGTCGCCGCCGTAGCCTCTGCGACCGCCGTTGTTGTCGCCGCCGGAACCTCTACGACCGCCGCTGTTGTCGCCGCCGCGATCTCCGCGACCGCCGCGTCCGGCGCTACTGTCGCCGCCTGGTCTCCTCGGCGGTTGTCCGAACGCCTCCGACGCGGCGGCGCACAGCGTAAAGACGAGAAGCGCCGAAGCGACCGCTTTTAAAAACGGACGGGGCGACGACAGAAATCGGAAATGTGAAGTCATGGGCGTTCTCTCATCAGCAATAAAATAGCGGCGCTAAGGACGCTAAACCATGGGAAATAGGATTAAATCAGTCTCGAACGGCGAGCTTGACCGGCGCGCCGATATAAGGGATCGGGGCAAGTTCGTCGAGCGCCGCCTGGAGAGCGTCGTCGGGAGCCTCGTACGTAACAATAATAATCGAAGCGAGCTTATCGTCGGGGTTCGCTTTCGCGTGCTGGAGCATCGCGGCGATCGACACGCCGTGCTTTCCGAGCGAGGCCGAAATATCGGCGAGAACGCCGGGACGATCCTCGACGTTGAAACGCAGGTAAGCGCGGCTGCGAATCTTGCTCGCGTCCATAATATTGACGCTCTCGCGTTCGTCGCTCCACAGGCGAAGCGAGTCGAACGTGATGCGCGCGCGGCCTAGCGCGACGTCGATCACGTCGCTGCAAACGGCGGACGCGGTCGGAAGCTGCCCCGCGCCCCAGCCTTGATAGAAGACGGGACCGACGGAATCGCCGACGATTTGAATCGCGTTAAACGCGTTCGTAACCTTCGCGAGCGCGGAATTTTCCGGCACAAGCGTCGGCGTAACCTTCAGAACGAGACCGTCGGGAGTTCGTTCCGCAATCGCGAGGAGTCGAATGGTGCGCCCAAGATCTTTCGCAAAACGGAAATCGATCGCGTCGACAACGTCGACGCCGACGCGCGGAATACTCTTCCAGTCGGGACGCGCGCCAAAGGCGAGTTGCGCGAGAATCGCGAGTTTCTGAGTCGAATCGGAACCGTCGACGTCAAGAGTCGGATTCGCTTCCGCAAACCCGAGACGCTGCGCTTCTTTGAGCGCGTCGGCGTACGCGGCGTTCTTCGATTCCATCTCGGAAAGAATGAAGTTGCACGTTCCGTTGCAAATCGCCTGAATCGATTCGATGCGATTCGCGAGAAGCGACGTTTGAAGCGACGCCAAGACGGGCACGCCGCCGCACACCGACGCTTCGAAACTGATCGTACGACCGTGTTTTCGCGCCAACGCAAAGAGTTCCCCGCCGCAATTCGCGAGGAGCGCCTTGTTCGCGGTCACGAGATCTTTTCCACACTCGAGCGCCCTCGTCGCAAATTCGCGCGCGACGCCGGTTCCGCCGACGAGTTCTATGACGATCGAAATCTCGGGATCGTTCATAATCTCGGAAACGTCGCTGGTCATCATGCCGGGAGGAAGCGCGACGCCGCGATCGCTCGTCGTGTCGCAGTCGCAAATCTTAACAAGCTCGACTCTTTTACCGACGCGATTCGCAATCATGTCGGCTTTTCCGAGCAAGATTTTAGCGACTCCCGCGCCGATCGTTCCCATTCCGATCAAACCAACTTTTACCGAATCCATAGACGCCTTTCGCCCTATAAAACGTGAGTCAAGTCGTCAAAGCCGCAAAAGCGACTTCTTGACCGTTGTTAATTTCCGCTATATGATTAGGAAAAGGCGACGCGTTCCTTACGCGCCGCGCGCTAGTCCGAATTATATCAAAAACGCGCCGCGATTAAATGCCAGCGCTGTTTTTTTCCGAAAGCTTCGACTCTCAAATCATAATCCCTCTCGTGTTCGAGGTAATCCAAGTGGAAAACACTCCCGTCGCGACGTCCGCCCCCGCTCAGTTCGTCCTCTTTACCTGCCAACGCGGGGCTGAAAACGCGCTTAAGAAAGAACTCGAGCGTCGAAGACCGAATTGGCGTTTCTCCTATTCTCGACCGGGGTTCCTGACGTTCCGAACGCCGGAGCCGGAATCGCTCGAAAAACGGCTCGCGATCGACGTTCCTACGCTGCGTCTCGTCTTCGCGCGATCCTGCGCGCATTCCCTCGGTCGCGTTTCGGCGCGCGAATGTTCCAACGAGGACGGAACGTTTGACGCGACGCGAGCGTTGGCGCGCGTTTGGGAACTCGCCGCGACGGAATTCGGCGCCGATTCGAGGAGCGCGGAAAACGCGCGGAAGGCGGGGCGTCCCGTTCGTACGCTCGCGCGAATCCACGTTTACGAACGCGACCAGCTCGCCGTCGGCGTTCGCGGATACGAACCGGGTCTTACTCAGAGCGCCTACGATCTTCATCGTCGGCTTTTCGAAATCGCGCCCGCTGAATTTCGCGCGAGCCTCGCGTCCGACGCGAACAGACTCGACGCGCCGGGCGCGCCGGGGGAAGTTTGCCTCGACGTCGTCGTCGTGGAGGAAAACGAATGGCACGTGGGGTTCCACAAGATCGCCGACGTCCACTCTCGTTATCCGGGCGGTCTCTTTCCGCTCGAATTACCGACGGACGCGACGTCTCGAGCGTTTCTTAAGTTCGAAGAGGGACTTCGCTGGTCGGGATTTCCCATTGGGATCGAATCGCGCTGCGTCGATATCGGCGCGGCGCCGGGGGGCGGTTCGCAGGCGCTTCTCGCGCGCGGCGCGCTCGTTCTCGGGGTCGATCCCGCCGAAATCGACCCGTTGGTTCTCAACCACCCGAATTTCACGCATCTTCGCGGAAAAATCAGTCAGCTGCGTCGCAAACTTTTTCGCAAATCGCGCTGGTTTATCACGGACATGAACGTCGCGCCGAGCTACACGCTTGACGCGCTGGAGGAACTCGTCACGCGCGACGACGTCTCGGCGCGAGGACTTCTCTTTACGCTCAAATTTTTCGATTGGAAATTCGCCGACGACGTTCCGAAATTTCTCGGCCGCGTTAAAGACTGGGGATTCAATCACGTTCACGCAAGACAGCTTCAATTCAACCGTCAAGAAATCATGGTCGCCGCGCTCAAGAAACCCTTTGTCAAATAACGTTTCAACTCGACGCAAAACAAGAAAAAAAGCGTCAATTTCCTAAGGATTATCGACGCCCTTATCGACGACCCTCAAAAGGTCGGTATACTGGAGGGGTCGACCCGCCGACGTTCTTGAGCGGGCCGCAGACGATTCGAACGTTTATCAGAAAAGACCTTCTCATGAGCATGATTAAGATTTTCGCCGGTTCCGCCAACCGCGATCTGTTTGAAAAAGTTTGCGATCACCTGAACGTCGCGCCGGGTCAGATGAGGGTGGAGCAGTTCCCCGACGGAGAGTCTTTTTGTCGCGTCGAGGAAGACGTCCGAGGCAAAGACGTTTACGTCATTCAGCCTACTTGTCGTCCCGTCAACGACATGCTCATGGAACTGCTCGTTATTATCGACAGTTTGCGACGCGCCAGCGCCGCCCGAATCACCGCCGTCGTTCCTTACTTCGGATACGCTCGTCAAGACCGTAAAGACGAAGGACGCGTTCCAATTTCCGCAAAACTCTGCGCGAACCTTCTCGAATGCGCGGGCGCGAACCGCGTCGTCGCGATCGACCTGCATTCGGCTCAGATTCAAGGATTTTTCGACATTCCCCTCGATCATCTTTCCGCCTCGCCGATCCTTGACCGCCATATTCTCGAATTGGGTTACGAACCGGACGACGTCGTCGTCGTAAGTCCCGACGCGGGCAGCATCAAGCGCGCGACGAAGCACGTCGCGACGCTGGGCGGAAGTCTTGCAATCATCGACAAACGCCGTCACAGTGGATCGGAAGTCGAACAGGCGCACATTATCGGAGGTCCGATCGAGGGTCGCGTCGCGCTGCTCTTCGACGATATGATCAGTACTGGCGGTTCGATTTGCGGCGCCGCGAGAGTCGTCAAAGAGTACGGGGCCAGCAAAGTCATCGTCGCCGCGACGCACGGCGTGCTCTGCGGTCCCGCGATTGAACGACTCCAGGAAGCGCCGATCGATCAGGTCTACCTGACCGATACGATTCCGCTCCTTGAAGAACACAAGATCGAAAAAATCAAGGTCGTCTCCGTTGCGAAAGAGCTCGCCGACGCGATTACCTGCATTCACGAAAACCGTTCTATCAGCCAAATGCTCTCGAGGCTTGGGGCGACGGGACAGTATTTCTGAAATTTCCCAAAACCGACGACGAAGTCGGTAGGAGACAATAAATTATGGCGACGTTTGAGTATCAAAACAACGGCGTTTTCCCAACATCGAGACTCCGACGCCTGCGTTATCACTCCGGGGTTCGTCGTCTCACTCGCGAGACGATCCTTTCCCCCGATCGTTTCATCATTCCGCTCTTCGTTCGTCCCGGCGAAGGAATTCGTCAGCCGATCGCCGCGATGCCCGGTCAGTTCCAGCTTTCCGTCGACGAGCTTGTTAAAGACGTTAAGGAACTCGAAAAGCTCGGCGTCGGCGGCGTTATGCTCTTTGGAATCCCCGAAACGAAGGACGCCGTCGGAAGCGACGCAATGAGCGACGACGGAATCGTCGCAACCGCGATTCGCGCCTTAAAGGACGTAGTCGGCAAAGATTTTCTCATCATCGCCGACGTCTGCTTCTGCGAATACACCGATCATGGGCACTGCGGCGTCCTCAAAAAATGCGGCAAAGCCGACGACGCGTGGGACGTAGACAACGACGCGACGCTTGCAAACCTCGTCAAGCAGACTCTCGTTCAAGCGCGGGCCGGCGTCGACATGGTCGCCCCGAGCGGAATGATGGACGGAATGATCGCCGCGATCCGTCGAGGATTCGACGAGAACGGGTTCGAACGTCTGCCAATCATGAGCTACTCCGCAAAATACGCGAGCGCGTTCTACGGTCCGTTCCGAGAAGCGGCGGAAAGCGCGCCCCAATTCGGAGATCGCCGTTCCTATCAGATGGCGCCCGATTCCGCGCCCGGTCAGGCGATGCGCGAAATCGCTCAGGACGTCGCGGAAGGCGCCGATATTATCATGGTTAAGCCCGCCCTTCCCTATCTCGACGTCATCCGCATGGCGAAGGACCAGTTCCCCGGCTATCCCCTCGCGGCGTACAACGTCTCGGGAGAATATAGCATGACGAAGGCTGCGGCGCTCAACGGGTGGATTGACGAAAAACGCGTCGTTCTTGAAACGTTGACCTCGATTCAACGCGCCGGCGCCACGATTATCATCACCTACTGGGCGAAAGACGTCGCGCTCTGGCTCCAATAACGCGAACGCGGCGACGGTCGTTTCCCGCCGCCCTCTCCAAACCAAAGCGGCGCGTCTTCGTACGAAAACGCGCCGCTTCTTCTTTGCGAAAATCTATCTCAACGGTCGATCGCTCTAGGCTTTCACGCGTTTTCGGAAACGCTCTCGGCCGCGCTTCGTCGCTCCGCGCGCTCCGCCGCGATTCGGAAACATTGCGCGAGAATAACGCCTGTCGCCATGCACTCGAACGTATACGACGCGCAAATCAGCGCCGCCTCAGGTTGATCCTTAAAAAAGATCGTCGCAAGCGTCGTCCCAAGTCCCGCGTTTTGCATCCCGACCTCGATCGTCAGCGCGCGACGCATCCCGGGCGTTAGTTTCAACGCCGCGCCGCCCCAATATCCGGCAAGATAACCCAGAATATTCAAGATCACAATCGCCGTGATCGTCGAGAGCTTGAGATCCGCGATCTTTTCGCCGTTATTCGCTACGACGGCCGAAATAATCCATATGATCGCGATATTGGCCGCAATCTCGGCGAAAACGTCGGAGTATTTGCGCCAAAGTTTCGACGTCGACGAAAGGGTAAAGCCGACGACGACGGGCAAAACGACGGTCAGAAGGAGATTTATCATAACGGAAAGGAAGTCGACGTCGACGTTGTGGTCGCGAAAGAAAAGCCACAAGGTTCCGGGGACGACGAAAGGCGAAAGAAGCGTCGCGGAGGTTGTGAGCCCGACAGAATAGCTGACGTTGCCGCGCGCCGTGAGCGTGAGCACGTTCGACGCCATCGCGCCGGGAACGCAACCCGCGAGCATCACGCCGATGAAATATCCTCCGGTAAGATGGAAGGCTTTCGCGACGCAAAACGCCAGAAGCGGCATCGACACGTACTGGACGAACGTTCCGCCGAGAATTTTCGGCCAATTTTTAGCGACCCCCTTAACTTCGTCGGGGGGCAACAGCGAGCCGACCGCCAGCATCGTGAGCGAAATCAGCGTCGCCATCTGATTGCCGTTGAGCGTGAAAGGATCCGGCGCGGACGCGCCAAAAAGTCTTTTCCAAAAGAACCCAAGAACGCAGACGAGAACGAGCCATAACAGCAGGTACTTCGACAAGATACGCTTAAACATCGAGACCCTTTCTCTTAACCTTGCAAGACGTCAACAAAAAAACGCCAACGCTAAGGCTGGCGTCTATACGGTCGCGCAAACAAAAGAAACGCGCGAGAGACGTCCGAAAACGTCTCCCTCGGCTATTCGCTATCTTTTTGTCAATCGCGGAAATGATTGTGAAGTCCAATCAAACCGTTGTAGGAACAACGATCTTCAGGGTGCCACAAAGGCAGACCCTTGCGCACGCGTTCGGCGAGGACTTCAACCTTCGCGCTCGAACCGGCGGGAGCGTCGGTCGGGCAGAATTCAGGCGTGATCGCGGGAACGAAGTCTTCGTCGTGACCCGTAATCATAATCTCTTCGAAGACGTTGCGATTATGACGCTTGGGCGCCTCCTGAATTCCGGCGTTCTCGTCAAACGTCTCCATTCCGGCGTCGAACGTCTTTTCCTCTTTGTACTCGACTTCGTTCGTAATCTTTTCGGACATGATAAAGTCCCTCCAAAAAAAATTTTTCGTCTATTGAACCAACTAACCGATTACCTCGTCGTCGCGAAAGCCTCGCGACAATCCCCTGCGGCCTTCTCTATCGCCGCCGCTACTAGGTCGTGATAAAACTTTCAACACATGAACCTCATCTCGACGTTCAAATTGGAGTTCATTATATCAAGAAAATTCCATGTTCATAGGTTTTTCCAGACAATTTTTGAATTTTTTTTAAAAAAAGTCAAAATAGATAAAAAAAATTAAGCCTATTTTGCGTTATTCAGGCTTCTCGGAGAAAAGGAAATCCTCTAGATCCCAACAGTTTTTCCCAAGGTTTTTAAACTGTGAAACCACTTCTTCGCTTGATCCCTTTTTTTGCTCGTCTAACTCCGAAAGATCGCGTTGAAGCCGAGGACGGAGCCGCTCGTCGTTCACGCGATCCGACGCTTTTGAAAAGACGACGCGTTGACTCTTATAAAGCCCCGACCGTCCCGACGTCATATACGTCGCGGCGCACGCTAGCGCGAAGAGAAGCGCGTTCTCCGCGCCAAAAAACTCAACGCCAAGGATCAGAGACGCGATCGGACAATTCGTCGCCCCGCAAAAAACCGCGACCATTCCAAGGGACGCCCCAAGCGACGCGTCCAACCCTAAAACCGGCCCGATCCAGCAGCCAAAAGTCGAGCCGACGGCAAGCGCGGGAACAATCTCCCCTCCCTTATAACCCGCGCCGAGCGTCGCGGCGGTAAACAGTATTTTAATGAGAAAATCCTGCGGACGCGCGTCGCCCTGCATGGCGCGCTCGATAAGGAGAACGCCCGTTCCGTTGTACAAATTCACGCCGAGCGTCGCCGTCGCGACGACGATCAGAGCGCCGCCAAAGACGACGCGAACGTAATCGTTAGGAAATCGACGCGACGCCGAAAGCGTCGCCCGCCTGATCGCGGAACAGAACGTCATGCTCGTCAGACCGCACATGGCTCCGAGAGCAAGAACGCGTAAAATGAAGACGAACGAAGTCGCGGGAAAAACAGGTTGCGCGTGAAAAAAAGGCGCAAACCCCAGCGAGCGCGTCACGCTCGCGGCGACGGCGGAAGATACGAGCGACGGAAGGAACGCGGGGTAGTACATAACGCCGACGCAACCGACTTCAACCGCGAAGACGGCGGCGGTCAGCGGCGCGCCAAGAATCGAAGCAAATCCGCCCGCCATCCCGCAATATATCGCCGTTCGCAAACCGGCGTCGCGAAGGCGTAAAATCCGTCCCGCGCCGAGGCCAACGCAGCCGCCGAGTTGTATCGCGGCGCCTTCGCGCCCCGCCGAACCGCCAAACGCTTGGGTCGCGACCGAACTCGCAAAGATTAACGGCGCGAGCCAGAGCGACGGTTTCCGGTCGGAAACGAGCGATTCGACAACTTGGTTTGTCCCCGCGTCAATCGACTGTCGCGCGGCTTTATAGATGAAGGCGATCGCAAGCCCGGCGACCGGCAAAAGCGTCAACGCGCGAAACGAACCGAACTCCGCCGCTTTTTCCGAGGCGAGAAAAAACTCGATCGCCCAATTCATCAAAGCGAGGAACGCCGCGCCGACCAGTCCCGTCGTCAGCCCTAGAAACGCGGCAAAAAGGAGTTGAACGCTCAATCGAAGAAAGCGACGCGACGCGCAATCGAGTCGTCTCGCGTCGCGTCGAAGCAAATCGCCGACAAGCTCGAGCGGAGATTCGTCGAAATCGTCAAGAGAACGAAAAATAGGACGCTCGTCCTCGTGAAGCAACTCGTTGAAACGACGCGCGTTCCAACGAGACGTCAGTCGAGAAACCCGCAATCCCTTCTTTGGTAAAGTCATCGTTAGCCCAGACAGACGCGCCAAACGTTCAAGGGCGTCCCAAAACTTCTCGCGCTAATAGCGAAATGAAATAATCGGCGACGTATTGTATTATCTTTGAGATAAAGCGCAACCCTTGGCGTCCCCGTATTTATCTTGGGAAAGAAGCTTGAAAAATGGTTGGCGCAAGAAGACGCTACTCAAACCGTCGAAAAAAAATTCTCTTGAATAATCGCCGTAAAATAAATTGCAACCTAGGCTTCTCGAGAAACGACTCAAAGAACGTCGTTCTTTTCATAACCTCACAGAATTACGATTCTTAGAAAATTGTGGGAAACAAAAAAATTTTCACAAAATGCCAAAAAAAGCTTGAATTTCATCATCCGCAAAGATAGAATACGCGACGATGGTTAAGGGCTACGATTTTATCGGCTGCTAAAGAGTAGACAAGCCCCCCGTAGAAGGAAGGTTTTGCAACTTTTTGTTTTTTTATCGGTCGGTTTTGAATTATTTCCATTACAAAACTTGCGTCGAATTTGTTGAAGCTGTCTTAACGCTAGACGTTTCTACCCAAAGAACGACGCCGCGTTAAAGGTTAAACGCGACCATCAGCGCGCCCTACGCAAGAACTGGAGGTTTGCATGTTGTCCAGAAAAGCGATCGTCGATTGCGCGATTCATTTTAAAAATCCCGATCGGGCCCCCGTCTGGGTTCTAGGTCCCGATATTACGCGAAGCGATATTCTCACGTACGATCTCTCTCTTTCCGATCCCAACGATCCGAAACTCAGCGAATGGGGGTTCCGCCGTTTGCGAAGGCTTGCGGGCGGATGGGCGGTTCCGAAAGAGCCGGTGCTCCCCGACTGGCGTCAGGTCGACGCGTATCATACTCCCCCTCTTGATTTTAAACGTCGATTTGCAAAGATTGAACAGGCGCGGCGCGTCTGCGGCGACCGTTATCGTCTCGCAAGGTTGGGCCTCAGCGGATTCGCCGTTTACTCCGCTCTTCGCGGCAGCGTGCTATGCGACGAAGACTATCTCCGCGACACGGATCGTTTTCACGAGTTCATGTATATAATTATGGGATTCGAAACGAGCATGTTCGAGATGATCGCTCGCATGGGATTCCACGGAATTGAGTTCACCGACGTCTGGCGCGCCGCTAAAAACTCGCGCATGACCCTGTCGTTATGGCGCTGCGTCATGCGTCCGCACTACGCGGAACAAATCAAAATTGCCCGCGATCAGGGTCTGCACGTATGGTTCACCCTTACGATGGAGGACGTCGATTTCTTCCACGACCTTTACGAACTGGGCGCCAACGTCATCCGCGTCGAGCATCCCGGTCAAATGGAAGTCGCTCAGTTTGGGCGCGCGCTCCGAGGGCGGGTCTGCTTCGCCACCCGCGTCGACGAGCTTTACGATCCCAAGGCGCACGAAGAATCCGCGAAGGACCTCAAACGCGTTTACGACTGCCTCGGCACGCTCACAGGCGGCTTCATTGCGACGGTCGGCGCCAACGCCGATCCGGAGACGGTCAAAGGCGTCTACGACGTCGCCAGGACGTTCAAGGGACTTTGACGGTTCGTCGGCGCGATTACCGACGAAAAGTCCCTTGGTAAAATGGTAAATTTTTCGCGACCCGTCCTTGACGGATTGTCGCCATAGGATAGAATCGCGAAGTTAATACAGTTCCATTGGGTTCTTAGATCGCGGCGCCGGTTCGTATGACGCGGCAAGGTTTCGGAATCCGTTTACGCGCTGGAACGTCGCAAACGCCGACCCTGAAAACGAGAGCGGGAGAGGTATTGAGCGCGTTCTTGCTTTGGCGACGTTAGAGAGACGTCAATCTGAATCAAACAAGAGAGTGACATGCCGACAATCAATCAGTTAGTGCGAAAAAATCGCAAACAGCAGCACAGTTCTACCAAGACCCCGGTTCTGGAAGGTTGCTCCCAGAAGCGCGGCGTCTGCCTCCTTGTCCGCACCATGCAGCCGAAGAAGCCGAATTCCGCGCTTCGTCGCATCACGCGCGTTCGACTCTCGAACAACAAGGAAGTCACCGTTTACATTCCCGGCGAAGGCCATAAGCTTCAGGAACACTCGATCGTCCTGATTCGCGGCGGTCGTGTTCGCGACCTGCCGGGCGTTCGTTACCAGGTCATCCGCGGCACGCTCGACGCGACCGGCGTCGAAGGGCGCAAGCAAGCGCGTAGCCGTTACGGAGCTAAGAAGAACGCCGTCCTTACCAAGAAGCGCTGATCGTCGACGCGCCGGCGTTTTTTTGTCCCGTCGGCCTCGGCGACGTCCGTTACGATTTTTGACATTTTGATTCATACGTGAAGTCCGGCGAACGGCGTCTCTCAGAGCGCGTTCGTCAGCAACGTCCCTCGGCTTAACGCCAGTAGAGACGGAGTAACGTCGGCGTCTAGCGCGCTTCGCGCGCCCTTCAGACGCGGCTCTCTAACTCTCTCGTTGCGACCCCTTCCGTAAGGACTTCCCCCTGTTTAGATAAAGAAAGATACGATAACAATGGGTCGAATTACCGCCAGTAAAAAACAGTTGAAAGGCGATCCCGTCTACGATTCTCTCCTCGCGAGCAAGTTCATCAACTGCCTCATGTGGGACGGCAAGAAGAACGCCGCCCGTAAGATTTTCTACGAAGCGCTCGAAATCCTCGAAAAGAAGGTTGACGGAGTCGCTCCTATCGACGTCTTCACGACCGCGCTCGAAAACGTCAAGCCGATCGTCGAGGTTCGCTCGAAGCGCGTCGGCGGCGCGTCCTATCAGGTTCCTATGCAAGTTCGCGCCAATCGCGCGCAGTCTCTTTGCATCCGCTGGATTCTCCTCGCCATCCGCGACAAGAAGGGTCAGCCGACCGCTCAGAAACTCGCCAACGAACTCTTCGACGCTTACAACAAGCAAGGCGTCGCCTACACGAAGCGTGAAAACGTCCACCGTATGGCGGAAGCGAACAAGGCGTTCGCTCACTTCGCGAAGTAGTTTGCGCGACGTTCCTCGTCGTTGGGCGATTCGCGAGATCGCGTAGGCGCTCGGCGAGACGAAAATTCAAAACGGCATGGTCTTCGGATCATGCCGTTTTCATTTCATTTGTAGTCTGGATTAAATCATTCCCTCTGAAAACAAAACCGATTCACGCTCGCCTAATCGGTTGGCGAATAACGGTCTTCCATTTCTCGGGCGCGGTTCTCCTGACGTCGGACAAATAGATTTCATGATGCAACCGACTTTCGTTAAAATCCGTCGCGTAACCGTTCTGAACGAGGTGCGCGTTCATTAGGGCTATTGACGCGGACTCGGCGTCAAAGGGTCCGATATGCATCATCTGGACGCAAAGCCCTTCGTCTATCGACAAAAACTCCGCCGACGAGCAGTCCGTTTTTTTCTTTTGACTCGCCGTTTCCAGCGCCCAGTTGAAATCCTTTTCCGTCGCAAAATCAGGCAAACGGATGACCGAAATCCAGCGGAAGGTCGATTTATCCGCAAAGTCGAGGCCGTCCGCGCCATCCCAACTCCAGAAACCTTCCAGCGGCGGAACGACGTATTCGTAGAATCCTTTGATCTTGTAATCCGTCTTATAACTCATTTTCAACGTATAGGCGACGGCGTATAAGACGCCAATCGCCCGTTGATACGCGCCGCCCTCTTCGTTCGGGTCGCCGCTTCCTCTCACCGCGATAAAATTCGCCCTCGGAACCGTCGTAATCTCCGGTTTGTTCTTGGGCAAATAAAATTCTTTATATTCTTTTTTGAAATCGAAGACCATCGTCCTCGTCTCCTTGTAAACAAACGCGACTATTTTAGACGACGGATTTCGTCCTGAAGATTCGCGAGAAATCTTCCCGCGTGAGCGCCGTCCATTTGGACGTGATGGAACTGGAAGGATATGGGCAAATAAAAATGGAATCGCTTTCTTCTGAACTTACCCCAAAAGAGAAACGGGTTGTTGAAAACGCCGCTATACATGCCGATCACGCCGTCAAGTTCCGTTTCAAGAATGACCGAGGTCCCGACGACCATGAATTCGGCGGACAAGTCGCGATCCTCGCAGTTCTCCGCAACTTGCGCGACAGAAGAAAGATAAGCGCGATTGAATTCGTCCAGATTCTCCGAAAACGGGATATCGCAGGAGTTGATATCGCCAAATTTATTCTTGACGACGACGCTCGCCGCTAGGGAGTCGTATTGAATCAGTTTATCGTCGACGGGAAGAGTATAAAACTCTCTTATGCTCGACGCGGCCTTTCCTATGCAATAAACGATCAGCATATTGAATTTCAGCCGTCTTTTCCTGCATATCCTCGTTAAATTCGTGACGTCCAACGTTTTAAAAAACGTTATTGTTGGATTCGGCGCTTTCAACCAGAGGGAATAGGCGGCGCTTCTACCGACGTCTTGCGGATCGACCTCTTTTGGCGACAATTCTTCACCCGGATTCCAAGCTGGCAAAGACGACTATCCCCGTCGTCTTCAATGACGATAATAAGCTCTCCGTAAAAAGATCACCGTCGAGTCTAAAGGACAAGGGCTCGGCTTTCTACGAGGCGTCGTCCTGAACCTTGACGGCGTCCTGTTCGGGACGAGAATCTTCGCTGGATTCTTCGGAGACCGACTCTTCCGGCGTTGGATTGACGGGAGACGAAATTTCGGTTTCGGAGTCGCCTTCGTCGTCGAAGGCGCTCCTCGCCCACTCGCTGTCGCCGTAGAGAATTTCGGCGGCGCGTCTAATCGCGGCGGCGCGTTCCGGATTCTCTTGTTCGAGGGATTCGGCGGTGATAAGTCGGTCGTTAAGGAGCGCGAGATCGGCGCGCCGAGTTGTTTTTACCTCCGCGTCCAGCGCCGCGAGTCGGCGTTTCGCAATAACGACGAGCTGGTCGGGCAACGACATGACGGGAGCGGTCTCCCCCTTCCAAAGTTTCCAGCGATTCTGGACGACGAGACTGCGTAGCGACGAGGCGTTCTCTCCTGGTTTGGGCGGCAAATCGTTAGCGTCGGCGGCTCCGAATTCGGCGAGAATCGCGTCGGAACCGAATAGCTCGATAAACGCCGCGAGTTTCTTCGATCCGTCTTTCCAGTCGGCCTGCGCGGCGCGACGCGCGTCGAGATAAGCCCTCATGATTGGTTGAAGCGGCGCGTCGCGACTAGGACTTGCAACCAGACGTTCAAGACGCTGGTCAAGCTCGTCGATTTGAATCTCACAAAGGAAAAAATTAACCTTTTCAGCGCGCGGATCGTTCGGATAGAGGTCGACAAACCGTTTCATATCCCTTTCAGAGCGACGCAACGTCGCGTCGAATCTCTTGGCCGTGCTGCGGCTGAAGGTACGGTCGATTTTCGAATAGAGTCGATCCGCTGACGGCGCTCGGAACGCCGCCGCGCCAAGGGCGGCAAACGCAACGAAAACGAACGCGACCCAGAATACGCGAAACCTCACGAAAATCGACGGAGGAAGATCGCTTTCGGAATCGGGGAGTTCCCCCAGTTCGTCTTCTCCGACGGGGGTAAAAGTCGACTTACGGAATCGATCGAGGGGCGTCGCTCCGGCTCCGTCTAAGACCTCGTCGAGCTGGTCAAAGGGAACGTTTCGGGGCGTCGCCAATCCGCCGCTAGGGGCTATCGGTTCGATAATCTTTTTTGACGCTCTGAAATTCCCGCTCGCCTTATCGACAACCGTCGTCGCCGCCGCGCTAAGCAGCTTCGCGGCGCGTCCTATTCTCGAACTTACGCCCGAACGAGGGCGAACGCCTGACGGCGGAGACGCGTTCGTATCGGAAGACGGCGAACAAGACGCGTTCGAAGCGTCGGAAGCGGCCGTCTCCGTTCTAGCGCTTCCCTGCTCTATCGCGCCGCCCGCCGCGCCCGCCTCGTAAGCGACGTCAAATTCCGTCGAAACAGCGGAACCGCCCGTCGCGCCGGAAGACGAATCGCCGACAATCGTCGGTTGAATCACATATTGCTCGCGTTTAGATTCTCCAAGCGCTTCGTCGGAAGTTTTCGCGTCGGAACCGGCGGAAGAGGAATCCGTCGGCGCGTCCGCGCCTTTGGCGCCGCTTGGAGCAAGGAGACTGGTCGACGTCTCGCTGTCGCTCAAACCGCGTCCCTCGGGATCTTTGCCGTCGCCAATGAAAAAATCGTCGCGTTGCTGTTCGGGGTCGCTCTTACGTTCGATTTCAACCGACGCGGCGCGTTCCGTCGTCTTGTCGAAGGGCGATTCTAGATCGACCCCCACCCCGGCGTCGTCGCCGTCGATTGGACGATAAGGAAAGTCTTTCGCAACGCCGACGGGCTCTTCGTCGGGACGAAAATCTTCGACTCCGTCGCGATGCATCGTCGTTGAATCGTTCTCAAGGTCGACGCGAGAACTCGTCGTCGACGGGCCGCGCTTGTCCGCCAACGACATGCTCGTCGAAGCGCCAAGCGTAAATTGACTGTCGACAAACGGATTGCCGCCCTGACACGTTTCAGAGGAATAGAGGAGCGCCTCGAGGCGACGTCCGATGAGTCGCGCGTCGCCGGGACGTTTTTCAGGCTGGATTTGAAGCAGGTCGAGAACGGCGTCTTCGACGGCCTTCGGCGTCTCGGGGCGTTCCGCTCGAATCGGATCCGGCAAACCTTCGCGATATTTTTGGAGAAGTTCGGGGAGCGTTTTCGCAACGTAGGGAGGGCGTCCGGTAAGAAGGGCGTACATCAGCGCGCCGAGCGAGTAAACGTCGGTCTTTGGCCCCACGGCGCCGGCTTGCGCCTGTTCCGGCGCCATAAATTCGATTGTTCCGACGACTTGGTTCGCGTTTGTCAGTCGCGACGCGCCAAAATACTGCGCGATCCCGTAATCGGAAACTTTAACGACGCCGCCGTTGACAAGAAGAATATTGGCGGGCTTGATATCGCGGTGAATAACGCCTCGATCGTGCGCGTGCTTCAGCGCGCTGCAGATTCGCGCGCCGATATAGATCGTCTCTTCCCACGTAAAACGTCGGCCTCGGCGCAGCAAAGTCGCAAGACTAGGG
>CAMZHY010000013.1 GCA_947307005.1 uncultured Planctomycetaceae bacterium | reverse complement strand
GTGGGAAAACGCCCTTATGAGATGGAGTGGGCGGGGCGAACGGAGGAGGTTCGGACGCCCCTCGTCGATTTTGAAAATCTCGACGGATGGCGCGTCGAGACGACGAATTCCGTCGCGAGCTTCGAACGTTCCCGCGAAGAGCAGATGTACGGTCAGTATGTCGGCAAGCTGACGTATCGCTGCGAGGATCCCGCCGGCGCCGTCCCCGAGGTTACGATTCGACCGCCGCAGGCGATTCCGCTGACCGAAAAGGAGGTCGACGCGTGCTCCTGCTGGATCGTCGGCAACAACTGGGGCTGGACCGTCGATCCGACGACCCCGCGCGTTCGCGTCAAACTGCTCTTCCTTGACTCCGCCGGTAAAGAATACGAACTGCCCCTCGAGACCGTCAACTGGAAAGAATGGTTCCTCTGCTATCGTATTATTCCACGCGAGCTGGCGTCCCTTCTCGAAACCGGAGGCGCGTTCTCCGGGGTCCGCGTCGTCGCCGGGACGAATACCGAGGATCGGACGCTCTATTTCGATTCGCTCTGCGTCTTTAAGGAGGAGCGCGCGCCGCTGACCTTCTCCCAGCGTCCGAAACCGGGGATCGACCTCTTCGAAGGCCAGCCCCTCGGCGTCAATACGGGCGAAGGACGCCTTCCGTTCCCGACGAACGAGGACACGATCGTTCCCGACTCCTCGAAGAATATCAAGACGCCGATGTTCCATTTCTACGGCGACGGATGCGATTTCGTCTACACCGGAACCGACGGGACGCTCGTTTACGAGTACAAGCCCCGCGCCGGAGACTGGTCCGACCTGACCGCGAAATGGGAGCGTTCGGAACCCTTCAGCCCGTGCGTTGGGGGCGGCGTGACGAAACTCGTCGGCGATTCCGGAAACGTCGAGCCGGTGAAGTCCGCCGAACTGCTGGAGTTCAAGCAGACGGACGAAGGCGCCGCGGCGCGGTGGAAGCTCTCTTCGGAGACCGCGACCACCGAGGTCGAGTATCGGTTCCAGATCAAAGGCAAGAGCCTCGTGATCGATACGCTCGCCAAGGGCGGGCGCGTCCCCGAAGTCGCGTTCGGTCGCGTCGAGAATCTTAGCGCCGCGCGCGTCTTTACGATTCCGTACTACCTCTACGACTACGGGCGCCGTCCCGGCGTCGGTCTTATCGCGACGAACGACTCCGATCCGGACAGAGTTTCGCAACTCTTCGCCGCCGCGCATATCGACTGGTATCGCAGCGGCGCGTCGTATCTGCGCGGCGCCAACGGCGTCGACGGCAAGACGGCGACGCTCAACGGCGGCGCGGAATACCGCGTTAAGACGGACGGAACGCGCAACGACGTCTACGAACGCTTCGTCGTAACCTTCTCCCCCGAGTTCGACGAAGTTCTCCCGACGATCGCGAACCCCGCGTCCCCGTACCGCGCCGTCGCGGGCAAAGGCGTCTGGCGTTCCCACGGCGCGACGACGCGCGAACGCGACAAAGCGTATTGGTCCGACGTCTACCGACACGGCATGCGTCATATGATCGTCACCGACCATGAAGTCTGCTGGCGCGACGGCGGCGAGAGCTTTACGTTCCGCACGAAGCCCGCGCCCGGCAAAGGCGGCGACGAAGGATGGTTCGACTACTGCCGCTTCATGCAGGATCAACTCGGTTTCGTCTACGGTCCCTACAACAACTTCACGGACTTCTCGCCCGTCAACGAATACTGGTCGCCCGACATGATCAGCCGCGCCGCCGACTGGACGCTCCAGCCCGCGTGGATGCGATGCTACGCGCCTAAACCGACTCGCGCCGTCGAATACTGCGAGAAGCTCACGCCGATCAACGAGGAAAAATTCCACTTCTCCTGCGCGTACTGCGACGTTCACTCCTCCGTTCCCCCGTGGACCCGAACCGACTACGACGAGCGCGTCCCCGGCGCCGGAACGTTCATGAGCGTCTTCTACCCCTACGGCGAGATTTTCCTCCTCCAGAAGAAGAATTGGGGCGGTCCGACCTACTCCGAAGGTCCGCACCACTGTTTCTACGCCGGACTTGTCGACGGCAACTACGCGCAGGATCAGCCGTACAATATGTTCCTGAACCCGTGGCTCGTCGACTTCGACCTCCGCAAAATTCACGACCTTGAGGTCGATTTCGGCATGGGCAACCTCGGCATGTTCGCGCCCGGCTACTCTCCGAAGGCGCCCGAAGAACAGAGCGATTTTGTCGATCGTTTCGTCGCGGCGACGCTCGCCTTCGGTCATTCCGGGTTCTACGCGGCGGACTACGGGTGGCGGCTCGCGGCGCGCTCCTATTTCATGACGCAGCAGATCGCGTCGTATTACACGCAGACGTCGGCGGAGACGATTCGCTACTTCGACGCCGACGGCGAGGGCTACGAGACGTCCGAGGCACTCAAGCGCGATCTTGTCAAGCGCAGCCAGATTTGCGTCGTCTATAAGGACGGAACGACGGTTCTCTCCAACGGCTCCAAGACGGAGCGGATGACCGCCAAACTCGATGATAAAACCTTCGTTCTGCCTCCAAACGGCTACCTCGCGTGGACGGCGGACGGCAAAGTTCGCGTCGAATCGCTCTCCAACGCGCTTCATCGTTTTGATTACTGCGAATCTCCCGAGTATATCTGGTTCGACGCGCGCGGAACGTGGACCGAACGCAACCGCGCTTGCGGCGACGGCGTCGGACTCTGCCGCGTCCTCGAAACGCCCGGCGAATACGAGATCATCCCTTACGACGATAAAGAAATCGGGTTCAAACTCGCGGAGCAGGGCGAACTTGTCTCCGCCGTCGCGCTCGATCGCGAGAACAAAGAACTCGGTCCCGCGACGGTTAGACGCGCGCGCGGCTTCGTTTTCGTCGCGCCCGTTGAAGGCGCGTTTTCTTACAAGGTTGTCTTCAAAGCGCTTGGAACGGCGGACGCCGCGCCTCAAGAGTGGAGCGCGTCGAAACGGTTCGTCGAGCCCGGCGAAACCGTTGAATTGAAGCAAAAAGGACGTTCCGTCGAATGGCGCGCGCCGGAATTTGCGCCGACGGCGGACGAAGCCCAGTTTGTCGAGAAAACTTGGCTTCCCGACGGACGTTTGTGGTTCTGTCCGAAATACGGTCGCTTCACGCACGTTTGGGCGGAGCCGGTCGCGGGCGAGTTTGTCGAGTTGTTCGTGATAAACCCCGCCCAAGGCGCGTTTCGTTCCGACGACGACGGAACGATTCTTTTCCGCAATATTGGACTCGGCGACGTTTCGGATAAGAACGGCGTCCCCGTCTCCTTTGCGACGGCGGAAAAAACCGGCGCGGAAACGTTGACGACGGAGTTCGGGGGATCGGAGTTTATTCTAACGACCGACGTTCAGGAGACGTATCGACGTTATCCCTTTGACTTTGAAAGTTCCTCGTCGCCGGCCGTCGTCAAACTCCAGCGTCGCGGCGAGGAGCCGACGCCGTTCTTCGACGGAACCGGCGCGCAGAAGCATTTCGAGACCGTGACCTGCGGCGGAGTCGCGAAGAAGGCGCGGCGGATGCATCCGCCCTATATTGGCGGAATCGGTCGGACGATCGTAGAATATCAGGTTTCGGTTCCGGCGGAGAAGTCGGTCGTATTCCGCATGAACGCGGGCAAGGGCGACGGTTCCGATCCCGGCGACGGGATTCTCTACGAGGTCGCGGTCAGACGCGCCGACGGCGAAGAGAAGACGCTCGCGCAAACGCTCGTGACGGATCACGTCTGGACGCCCGTCGAGGCGGATCTGAGCGAGTACGCGGGCGAGGACGTAACGCTGATCGTCGCCGCGGACGTGAATAAAGAGTCGAGCGGCGACTGGGCGTGCTGCGCCGATATGCGTCTTGAGTCCGGCGAGACGTTCCTCAAACGCGTTCTTACGGGCGTCGCGCTCAAGGCGAAATAACTACGCGGACGGCTGGCGAGTAAAAATGGCTTATAATGAACGACGTTGAAATTGACGCTTGAAGCGTTCTGTTTATTTCGAGCCATTTGAAGTTTTTTCACGCCAGCCGTCTAGCGATAATTATTGTCGACTGTGTGGGAGTTTTGATATCAAGGACTGATTGGATTGGAATGGTATTCCGTTCCAATTCTTTTAGCGCGTAGGTTTGCCCGTAAGCGAATGGCATAACACACAGAAAAAGCTCACGAATTAATCGACAGATAATGCTTATTGCATAAAGACTTCCATGTTGAATCAGCCAATAACAATAGAAGAATTACTGAATGCAAAAGAAGGCGAGCATTGCCAGTTTAAAGAAGCGAAGCGGCGTTTTGACTCTGACGAGGCTGCTCGATGCTGCTGCGCTTTGGCCAATTGCGGAGGAGGAAAACTTGTCTTTGGGATTTCCGATAAGCGCCCTCGCAAGGTCGTCGGTAGCGAGGCGTTCGATCAACCAGAAAGAACTCGCAAAGGACTTATTGACAAGTTGAAAGTCATGGTGGATTTTCAATTGCTTAACTCTGACGGAAAACGAGTTTTAGTGTTTGACGTGGCAAGCAGACCACTGGGGCTTCCCGTACAAGTTGACGGCGTGGCATGGCGTTATGAAGGCGACGCCCTGATTCCGATGACGGAAGAATTCCGTCGTAAAATATACGACGAGACGGGAGTTGATTTTTCCGGAACTATCTGCACGTCCGCGACGCTTTCTGATCTTGACGATTCAGCAGTAGAGACATTCCGAGAAAAGTGGATAGAAAAGAGCGGCAATAAACGGTTGTCGGGTCTGTCCCTTGAACAGCTTTTGCATGATTGTGAGGCGATAACCGACGAAGGCGTCACCTATGCGGCCCTGATTCTATTTGGAAAGAAGGAATCGCTCGGAAAGTATTTGCCTCAATCTGAAATCGTGTTTGAGTACCGTTCTTCCAACGCGTCTGGACCCGCTAATCAACGGGAAGAGTTTCGGGTCGGCTTTTTCGCGTGTCATAATCGCTTGTGGGAACTCGTCAACTTGCGAAATGATATCCAACACTATCAAGAAGGCTTTTTTATCTTTGATATTCCAACATTCAACGAGAGAGCCGTCCGTGAAGCGATATTGAACGCAGTCAGCCACAGGAACTATCAGTTTGCGGGGAGCGTGTTTATCAGACAATATCCAGAAAAACTCGTCGTTGAGAGTCCCGGCGGTTTTCCGAACGGAATCTCGCTTGAAAATATTCTAGATCGCCAGACTCCGCGCAATCGACGAATTGCAGAAATTTTAGCATTCTGCGGACTCGTGGAGCGTTCAGGTCAAGGAATGAATATTATTTATGAAACGAGTATAAAAGAAGCTAAACAGTTGCCAGATTTTACCGGAACAGACGATAATTTCGTCAGTCTGACCCTGAATGGACTTGTGTTAGATAAGAAAATGCTCTCGTTGATCAACAGGATAGGAAACGATCGACTGGACAATATGTCCACAGCGGATTTCCTTGTAGTCAACGCGCTGTGTTATGAACAACCTATCAACAAAAATTTACGTCCTCGTTTAAAACAACTAACTGAAATGGGGATTGTTGAACGAATCGGACGCAATAAATATGTGTTGTCACGTAGCATGTATAGCGTGGCAGGAAAGACCGGCGTTCATACGAGAATCGTTGGGTTGGATCGTGAAACCAATAAGGCGCTTTTGCTGAAGCACATCTGCGAAAATGGAGACGAAGGGACTCCGTTCCGAGAATTACAACAAGTACTGCCTAGTCATAGTCGTGGGCAGATTCAGGTTTTGCTCCGTGAACTATGTAAAGAAGAGCGCATTTATAAACACGGAGAAACAAAAGCCTCACGTTGGTTTCCTCGACCTAGTGCAGTTGAGGAAGAAAAAGATTGAGACTTATTTGCAACTTTGTTGCAAATAAGTTGCAAATAAGTTGCAATTCCAGCACGATGAATATTGCCGCAAGTCTTTTTTGGTAGCTAGGTTATGCTTTTGATAGAATTGCGACTTTGTTGCAAATAAGTTGCAAATAAGTTGCAAAAAAGTTGCAATTCGACGTAATGAACGAGTTGTTTTCCCTGTCCGTTCCCCCGTTCTTGACGTTATGATAGACGACGCCCAAATTGGCGCTTGAAATGATTAAAGCGGCTGCTTTGAGGGAGAGGACTTACCGTCGCTAACGTTGCCAAAAACAATTATTTCCGTTGTTTCATGCGAAAGATGGACGGCGTCCCGGAGAAAAAAACAGGACGCCGTCGTTTTCTAGCGATATCGGCCTGCCGCGTCAGTTACGACTTAGAAGTTTCGCTTCTAAATCCTTCGGCGCCTGCGCTTTGAGAACGTAGCGCTGTTTCTTGCCGGTCGGGGTGTAGGGGAGCTCGTCGAGGAAACGGTAATATCGCGGGGTCGTGAAGTTCGAGAGATTTGGACTCTGCGAGCAGAATTGCAGCAGTTCGCGGACGGTGAGCGACTCGTCGGATCGGACGACGTACGCGACGAGCGCCTGACCGCGCGCCATCTCCGCGATCGGCACGACGATGCAGTCCGCGACCTTCTCGTTCTGGCAGATCGCCTCTTCGATCGGCTGCGGGTAGATGTTCTCGCCCGCCGAAATCATCATGTCGTCTTTGCGCCCGACGATCGTGATGAACTCCTCTTCGTCCCAGACGGCGAGGTCGCCCGTGTAGAGATACCCGTTGTGGAATTTCTTCGCGCTCTCTTCCGGCTTGTTGTAGTACGCGCCCGGCGTCTTGGTCGAGCAGCGGACGATAACCTCGCCGAGCGTTTTGCCGTCTTTCGGCGTTATGTTCTTCGGGTCGCCCCAGCCGTCTTCGATCGGCTCGACGAGAATGACGTCGTCGTCGTAGGCGGCGCGCCCGGCGGTGCCCGCCTTTTCGGGGAGCGAATCGGAATCGAGGAACGTGCTGAGGAACGCTTCCGTCGTGCCGTAGCTGTTGATGAAACGGACGTCGGTGAAGACGGTCTGGAGATATTCGCACGTCGCCTTTTCGAGATCGCTCCCCATCATGACGAGCATATGGACGGTTGAAACGTCCGTTTTAGCGCGCTCCTGCTTCTGCGCGACCATGATCGCCGCGGAGGGCACGCCAAGCAGAATCGTCACGCCGCGCTTCTGGATGTTTTTCAGGCAGACCGTCGCGTTGAAACGGCGCAGGACGACGACTTCGCCCCCAAGGTAGAGCGTCGGCGTCATTCCTCCGTGGAACCCGCCTCGATGGAACCACGGCGTCGTGTTGATCGTCACGTCGTTCGCGAAAATCGGATAGCGCATCGCGACTTCGTGAACCGACATGACCTCGTTCATCCGGGTAAGCGGCACGCCCTTGGCGCGTCCGGTCGTTCCGGACGTGTAGAGGCGGACGATTTCGTCGTAAGTCGAAATTCCCTCGGGCGTCGGCGGCGGGGTCGTCGGGAAGTCTTTGAAGAACTCGACGTAGTCGACGACGTTCTCAAGAAGCGCCTTTTCCGGCGTTCCGACGCGCGCGATAACGGTCGGCGCGACGACGCCCTCGTCTTTGGCGCGGTCGAAAGAACGCTTCATCAGTTCTTCAAGCTCGGCGTCGTAAATTAAAACGTCGGGACGGCTGTCGCCGAAGAAGTAAAGAACCTCGTTCGGGGAGTAGTTGTAATTGATCGGGCAGAAAATTGCGCCAAGCTTTTCCGACGCGATATACGCGACGACAAACTCGATCGTGTTGAAAAGCGCGACCCCGAAAGCGTCGCCTTTCTTGAGCCCGGACGCGGCGAGCGCGTTGGCGAGCTTGTTCGCCTCCGCGTTGAGTTCGGAGTAGGTCAGGACGACGTCTTTCGTCGGGTCGCTGACGGCGACCTTGTTCGCGAAATGGCGCGCGTTTCGTTCAAACCCGCGAATGAAGTCGAATTCGCGCTCGAATTGTTCTTGGACGGCGGAACGTCGGCGGACGCCGTCGTTATTGTCGTTTGCGGTCATGATCGTATTTATTGCCGGTCGTTTGCGTTCTTTGGGGAACGCGATGATTTCATTTCTTGGCGGACGCGTCCTTGTCGACGAGGGCGAAGAAGAGTCGCGCCTTCACGCTTAACTGTCCGTTGACAAAACCTTTGCATTCGGTGAAGTAGAACGGTTCCTTCACGCTCTGAACGCGACATTCCGAGCAGAACGTCTCGCCCGGCTGAACCATTCTCTTGAGGCGCACGTTGTCAAGTCCGACGAGGAGCGGCGTCTTCGTTTCCGGAATCCCGTCTTTCAGCAGGAACGCGGAGGTCTGCGCGAGAATTTCGCAGAGGATCACGCCGGGGGTCACGGGCGCGCCGGGGAAATGTCCTTGGAGAAACCATTCGTCTCCTTTGATGTGAAGGGTTCCGCGCGCGACTCCGTCTTCGAGCGACGCGGAATCCAGTAGCAACATCGGTTTGCGGTGCGGCAGATAGTTTTCAAGGTTTTCAATATTCATCGCTGAAACTCCTAATCTTTCCCTCGTTCGATCCGTTCGTCACTCGCAGCGGCGAATCGCGACGCACGCGTTGTGTCCGCCGAATCCGAAGGAGTTGGAGATGGCAAGATCGACGGTTCCCTCGCGTTTGACGCAGGGGATATAGTCGAGGTCGCATTCAGGGTCGCGTTCCAAAAGATTGATCGTCGGCGGCATGACGTTTTCCGCCAGCGCCTTCGCGCAGACGATCGCTTCGACCGCGCCCGCCGCGCCGAGCATATGCCCCGTCATCGATTTCGTCGAGCTAATTTGAAGCTGATTCGCTTCCTTTTCGCCGAACGCGAGCTTGAGCGCGAGCGTCTCCGCCAAATCGTTGAGCGACGTGCCCGTCCCGTGCGCGTTGACGTAAACGCGTTCGCCGGGCTTCCAGCCCGCTTCCTCCAGCGCCAGCGCGACCGCTTTGCCCGCGCCGGTTCCGTCGGGTTTCGGCGCCGTGATGTGATACGCGTCGCACGTCGTCCCGTAGCCGACGATCTCGCCGTAAATCTTCGCGCCTCGCGCCTTCGCGCGTTCGTATTCCTCAAGAACGAGCGCCCCCGCGCCCTCCGCCGGAACGAAGCCCGCGCGGCGTTTGTCGAAGGGGAGCGACGCTTCCTCGGGATCGTCCGTCGTCGCGAGCGCCTTCATCGCGTTGAAGCCCGCGAGCCCGACCTCGACGATCGGCGCCTCGCAGCCGCCCGAGACGACGACGTCGGCGTAGCCGTGGCGAATCGCGCGAGTCGCCTCGCCGATCGCGTGGGAGCCGGACGTGCACGCCGTGACGGCGGGGATCGCTTGACCGCGGAAGTCGTAGCGAATCGCGATCATGCTCGCGGGCATGTTCGCGATCATCATCGGCACGAAGAAGGGTGAAACGCGACGCGCGCCCTTTTCGATGAGCTTGCGGCAGTTCGCTTCCGTCGTCTCGAAACCGCCGACGCCGGAGCCGAAATAGACCGCCGCGCGCCATGGATCGACGGTCCCGACGACGCCGCTCTGCTCGACCGCCTCCACCGCCGCCGCGATCGCAAACTGACCGCTGCGGTCGGTGTGACTCGCGTCTTTCGCGGTCTGACACGCTTCCGGATCGAAATCCTTGACCTCGCCCGCGAGAGAAGAACGCAGGTTGCACGGATCGAAAAGCGTGATGCGATCGATTCCGTTTTTGCCCGCAAGCAGACTGTTCCAGAACGCGTCCACGCCGATTCCCACGGGTGTGACCGCGCCCATGCCGGTGATGACGACACGACGATTCATGATGCAGTTTCCTTTCGATTCAGGCGTTGTTCCGACCGCGCCGGAGCGCGGCCCCTCGATTCACTCGGAGGCTTCGTCGATCGCGGCGACGACGTCGCCGACCGTCTTAAGTTTCTTCGTCTGTTCGATTTCAACGCCGAGTTTATCTTCCAGCTCCATGAGCAGTTCGGCGGCGTCGAGGGAGTCGATTCCCAGAGTTAGCAATTCGTCCTCCGCCTTAATGTCGGCGGCGTCGAGTCCGAGTCGGCAAGCCAATCCGCGAGCGACTAATTGGAACGTGTCCATCATAACGCTTGTCTCCGTATTCGCGAAAGTTCGGTCGACGTCTCGAACGCGGATCGATTTCGCGGAACGAGCGCGTCGACGAAGGTTATCGACGTTTACTTTAGTTATCGCTGATAACTTTCGCGCAAGTATAGCGACGCGAGGACCGACGTCAAGTTATACGGAGGAAATAACTCGAAACGCGCGATTTTTTTTAGACGAATTTTAATCGATTGGGAAGTTTTTAGGCTCCGGTTTGAGGTCTTGACGCAATTCAGAGACGTCGGGTCCGAGCTTCGCGAGATATTCGATGAGTTCCGCGCCTCGGGAAAGGTCTTCTTCCGTAAAGCCCGCCGTCCACGGGAGGTCGATCTCACGCTGAATGAGCGCGCGGATGAATCGCGTCATGTTGTCGTTATAAGGCAGCTCGTTGTTGCAAAACATGAGCGCGAATCCGTAAATATAAGACCGAACGACGTACATTTTAACGCGCGCGACGCGCAGATCAATCTTCTGCTCGTCGCAGAATTGAATGATGAGTTCTTTCGAGCGATCGCTGATGCGCGCTTTGACGTGCAGATAGTAGTCGTCGCGAGGCTGGTCGTCGACCATGAGGATCGCGCGCAGTCGCGGGTTCTCGACGAGAAACCGAATATAGTCGAGCGCGAGTTCGACGAGCTGAACGCGAAGCGGCTCGGCGGCGAGGCGTTTGAGCGTCCTCTCTTGACGCTCTAGCCAGACGTCGGCGATATACTCAAAGACGGCGACAAAGATTTCGCGCCGATTCTTGAAGTGCTTGTAGGGCGCCGCGCACGACGCGCCGCACGCCGTCGCGACGCGCCGCATTGAAAAACGGTCGAATCCAACTTCTTTGACTTCGTCGATCGCGGCGAGCACGAGACGCTGCCGAAGAGGGAGTTTCTCAAGCTCTTCCTTCGGCAGTCTCGCGACGCTCGGCGAGACGACGTTGAGCGCGCTTTTGACGGGCGTCGCGCTCATGATTCGCCGCGCTCTGAACGTTTCGTCGTCGGGGCGTTTGACGTCGGGCGTTTGAGAACGCGGCGCCGCGTCGCGCGCGGGCTTCTTCTTTTCTTCTTCCGTCTTCTTCCTTTTTGCAGTCATGACGTCAATTCGTTCCTTCCGCGGTTATTCGTCGTCTTGGAGCAGTTCCGGGTTGTTTTCGAGTTCGAGTTCGGGGACGGTCGTCTGCTCGCAGATGGAGTCGGCGATCTGCGCGGGACTCGTTCCTCGCGTGACGCGGATTAGCGTCTTGCCGTACTCTTCGACAAGTTTCGCCAATTCTCTCGAATGTTTATGGCTGCACCAAGGAATGTAAACGAGAAAGATTTTAACGTCGGAATCTTGTAACGGTTTCTTGAAGCGATCGAGGGAATCGCCGTGGTCGAAGGATTCCCAAACAACTTCGCCGAACCCTAACTTATCGACGAGTCGATCTTGGATGTGTTTCTTCGGCGTTCCTCCGACAAAGACGATTTTTGTTCCTTGGTAACAATTGCGGACGCGCCGCATCGCGAGGGTCTCGACGTCGATTTCGGCGAGCGCGGAAGCCGAGGCGTCTTTCGAACGCTCCGCCTCGCGTTCCTTTTCGAGATCGATTTCCTGACGAACCGCGACGAATTCGTCAGTCGTTTCGACGTCCTCCGGAACGTCGTCGACGACGTCGTAGAGGATCTGTCGGAGTTTCAGCGAGCTAAAGGGTTCTTTGTAATTTCGGCAGAGCGTCGCGACCAGCGCGACGACGGAGTTCCAAGTTTCGGCGAGCGCGTTAGAATCGAAGTCGGGTTCGCGGAGCGTCTTGAGACGGTCGCAGAGTTCGGCGAGCTTGTCGAACGCTTCGCTGCGGACGCGTTCGGCGCACAGGTTCTCCCGTCGTTTCTCGATCGCCTCGTCGGCGGAGCTCTTCAGGCGCTCAAGACGGCTTTTGAGGGAATCGATTCGATCGAGGGAGAGTTTGTCCTCCCAGCGCATATTTTCGAGCCAGTTTCCCTTGGCGTACAATTCGCGGAATTGACGCAGAAGCTCGTAAGACCGACGCTGGACGGGGTCTTCGCCGGGATCGACGGCAAATTCGAGGAGCGCCGATTTCAGGAGACATTGCAGATCGACGGCGAGTTGGATCGCGGCGACATCGACGGGGGCGTCGAAATCTTCTTTTCCCTGAACAAACTGTTTGAGAAGTTTTAAGGAATCGGCGAGAAGCTCGTAAATATTCGAGACGTTTTCATAGTTTTCTTTTGTCGGGACGGGGGCGGATTTATATTGCAGCGGCCACAAATGGAGGTCGACCGCTTTCGCGCGGACGACGATTCTCTCCTCGCGTTCGTCGAAGGACGACGAAGAGTTGAACCCCATCTGGTTGAGATGGGCGCGTTCGACGAAAAGACTCGTTAGGTCATGAAGGAGATTGTTCGCTTCGATCAGTCTGTCAAGTTCGACGAGGACCTCGGAAGTTGAAAGCGTCGTCGGTTCCCGCTTAAACTCTAAAGGTTTCGGATTCGATTTGTCGCGAGCCTCGGCTCCGATCGTCAAATCGACGTCCGCGCTCTCGACGTCGACGGGCGTCATGTCGGGGTGCGAGGCGTGATAAAACAGCGGCGAGTTGTTTTCTTCGAGGAGCCTGACGTCGCTCTTTCGGATCAATTTGTAGAAAGCGTCGCGATTCTGCCAGAAAAGCTGACGCATGTGGATATCGGGGAAGTTGTCTTCAAGGAAGTCGGTCGCGTCGACCGCTCGGCATTTCCCTCCGCAGCCCAAAATGAATTTCTCAAGTTCCGGGAGCCATTCTTCTTTGGAGGCGAGGGCGACTTCGTAGGGGTCGGGCGTCTTCGTCGGTTGCGGGGCGGTCAACTTCGCCGGGAAGTCTTTAAGCTCGGCAAGGTAAAAATAGGTCCCGAAATCCGTTTTTTTATAGCGGACCGCTCTCGAACTACAACCAAGGGCCTCGTTGCACAGAGGATTGCAGAGAATCGCTCCCTTTTTAAGGTAGACCTGTTCCATTCCGGGGAACGTTTTGTCAAGCTCTTGAACGACGTCGACGGCGGGAGCGTAGCCGTCGTGTTCGCGAAGGTAGTTTTCAATTTCCGCGATCCACTCGTCGGGATGGCTTTTAAAGAAGTCTTCGGGATCGTAAGGGGTCGTTTGGCACAGCGCGTCGACGATCGAATTATCCGTTTTCGGCGCCGCGGGAGCGGTCGCGACTTTGCGGCGCGCGTCCCCGTTTTGAATTTTTAGAACGTCGCAGTTGACGCCCTCCTTCGAGAGAAGATCGCGGATATTCAGCGCCCCTTCAAGGTTCAAAGCGAGTTCGTCGTCAAGCTGTTCAAGCGTCAAGAGCGTTCGATTGGCCTTTCCCGCGATCGAGCGTAGAAACTGGAACGGTCTGGGATCGCCGAGCATGAAGACGACTTCGTCCAAAGGGTTTTCCGCTAAGAGCGAACTGATCGTCGCCGCCGCCTGCAGGTCTTCGTCGTCGGCGGGCATGATTTCAAAGCCCGCGTTTAAAAAAACGGCCGCCGCCTCCGCGTGCTTCGGCGCGAGCGTCGCGACGCGTCGCGTGAGAACGACGTCGCGGTCTCTCAGCGTTCGCGTAATCGCTTTGTGAAGCGATCTTGCGGGAAACGGATTGAACGAACGTTCCAAAACTTGACCCGATACGACTAGGATGGCTTTTTCTCGGTAGGACATTTTTTTTCTTCGTCTTCTATGGCAAGCGTTCCCTTCAGGAACATGTTTTCTGGGGGAAGGCGTCGAACCGCCGACGCGACGGTCGTTCCGTCCGTTTCCGTTCGATTCGCGCGTCTTTGGCGCGTCGAAATCATATCGACGCGACGGCGGCGAGCCGAGAACGTCTCGGGCGGACTACGCGAAGAACGGCGCGCATGATCCGCGCCGATTTCAGACGCGGTCGCAAAGCGCGCGAAAGAGCGTCAGCGGGGCGCTTCGACGGACGCGAGGAGCCGTTCGAAGAAGTTTTCGACGGTTCCGCGCGCCTCTTCGCGACGGCGATTCTTCGGAACAATTCTGTGCGCCAGCACGGGAACGGCGAGCCGTTTGACGTCGTCCGGGACGACGTAGTCGCGTCCTTCGACGAGCGCGTAGGCGCGAAGCGCGCGAGCGAACGCGAGCGACGCCCGTGGGCTGGCCCCGACGACGATTTCCGAAGAACGCCGGGTCGCCTCGACGACGTCGAGCATGTAGTTCGCAATTTCAGGCGCGAGCGTCACGCGAAGCGTCGCCTCTTGGATCGCGATCGCGTCGGCGGTCGTGAGAACCGGTTTGAGCGCGTCTAACGCGGAGCCGTTTCCGTGCGCGTCGAGAATCGAAAGCTCCGCGTCGCGATCCGGATAGCCGACGGAAGTTCGGATCAGGAAGCGGTCGAGTTGGCTTTCCGGAAGCGGGTAAGTTCCTTCGAACTCGATCGGGTTTTCCGTCGCGACGACGAAAAACGGACGCGGCAACGGGTGCGTCTGACCGCCGGACGAGACTTGGCGCTCGCTCATCGCTTCAAGCGTCGCGCTCTGCGTTCTCGGCGGCGTGCGGTTGATCTCGTCGGCGAGGACGACGTTCGCAAAGATCGGACCCCGCGCAAACTGAAACGTCTGCGTCGACTGCTGATAGACGTCGCCTCCGACGACGTCGGACGGAAGAAGATCGGAAGTAAACTGAATTCGAGAAAAAGAAGCGTCCAGACTTCTGGCGAGCGCTTGACCTAACAGCGTCTTGCCAACGCCCGGAACGTCGTCTACAAGAAGATGTCCTTCGGCAAAGAAGGCGACAAGAGTTATTTTAATCACCTCGTCCTTGCCTATGAAGACGCTTCCAATGTTTTCCTGGAGTTTCTTAATCAATTCATAAACGTTGGACTGTTCCGCCATGACGTTTCCTTTCAATAATAACGGGTCGAACGATATGCGACGTCAAAGAGTGGTTGACGCGGTCCCATTCTCTTCTCTTAAGAGAATGCGCGTTTAACGCGCAACCCCTCTCAATATACTATACGCTTGAAACAAACCGCGTGAAGCAAAAAGATCGGTAGAATACAGTAATTTTAGAAATTTTTAAAAGATAAGCAATGTCTAACGATTATATCAATTAACGTCGGCGCTTGCGTTGAGAAACGCTTAGAAACGCGCGCCGACGTTCGGATTGTCGAAGATCGTTTTCTTTCGTTATTTCGCGTCCCCTTCTTGCGCCCGCGCGCTGAAGTCGGTCGCGGGGTCCCAGTCGAGCGGCTTGACGTCGGGGAAGAGTTCTTTGAGCGCCTCCGCGAGCCTGACGCCGCGGCAGTCGACCTGTAAAACTTTGCCGTCGCGCCCGACGAGGATCATCTCCGGAACGCCGTTGATCGAATAATACTCGTAAAGCCCGCGGAAGCCCGCCTCGACGGAACGCTTCTGCGACGCGACGGGCCACGGAACGCGTTCGGTCTCGACGAACTTCTTGAGCGCGTCGAGGTCTTGATCGATGCTGTATCCGAAAATCTCGAAGCCCGCGTCATGATAACGCTCGTAAACCTCTTTGAGACGCGGAATCTCCTTGCGACAGGGACCGCACCACGTCGCCCAGACCTCTACGAGATAGACTTTGCCCAGATGCTCTTGGGGATCGAATTTCTTAACGTAGTCGCCCTTTTCGTCGGGGAAGAGCGCCTCGAAATACAGTTCGTTTCCCGGCAGCCTCGCGTAACGACGCAGTCCGCTCGTCTTTTGGATCGGTTTGACGAGCTTCGGATCGCCCGACTCCTCAAACGCGTCGCAAAGCGCGTCGAGCGCCTCTTCTCCCAGCTCTTGTTCTTCGGCGCGAATCGCCATAACGATCTGATAGGCGGTCTCGCCGTATTCCGGGACGGCGAGCGCAAACGTGATCGCGTCGCCGACGAGCGCGACGAGCGCGTCCTCGCGAGTCTCGCCGCTTTGACTGAGCGCGTACTTGAGTCGGACGTTGAAGAGCTGACCGACGTAGCCGACGTAGCGCGTCCGCGCGGATTCGGATCGATCCTTCGCGTAATCCGCGCCCGCCGCCGCCGCGCGCCGCTGAAGCTCCGCGAACCGCTCGCCGCCGAGCGCGCCCGATTTAAGGCTCTCTTCCAACGCGAACGACCCGAGAATCCCCGCCATTTGACCGTCGTACTCGACGCGTTCGTTTTCGTCAAGGTCCGTCGTTAAAAGAAGTTTGGTCGACTCGTAATAGAGCGCGCCGGTCTTTTCCAAAAATTCGTCGGCGCTTTTCGCGGCGTCGGAACCCCATTTCTCGAGTTCTTTCTGGTATTGGACGAGCGCGTCCTTCGTCGCGGACTCGGGAAGCGCGGGAGGCGCGTCTTGCGCGGAAACCGACGCGACGGCGAGGAACGCGGCTAAGATCGCGGCGAGGGGAAGAAAACGCGGAAACGTGACGCTGGTCATACGGGAGTTCCTACATGTCAAGACGGGCGCCGCCGGGGAAGGGAAGGGCGCGATTAAAACGGGTTGTGGACGTCGAGGGGCCCCTCCGGAAACGGCTCTTTGCCGAGAACGCGATACATGGGGCAGTTCGACTGCATGTGGATCGGATATTCGCGGTCGCGCCACATGACCATCGAGTCGTCGGGGAGTCGCCAGCCGTTGCGTTCGTAAAACTTCACGAGCGGTTCGCGGCAGAAAAGAATCGCGTACGGGTAGCCCATGCGCCGCGCCTTCTTGAGCGCGACGTCGAGGAGCTTCGTCGAAAGCCCGGTCTTGCGGTATTCCGGCGCGACGGAAACGCCTTGGATGCTCGCGACGAGACGGCGCTCGTTCCACTGCGTCGTGATCGTCCGTTCGACGATTGCGACGTGTCCGGCGATGTTGCGCTCGCGATCCGTCGCAAGAATCGTCAAAACCGGCGCCGCGTCGTGCCACGCGCGACGTTCGCGGAAGACGCTTTCCCAGTTGGGAAAGAGGCGACATAGAAAGTCGCGCAACTTGACGTCGAGCGCGGGGTCGATTTTCGACTCCTTGAGCGCGCGAATCTTAAACCGCCTGAGGAACATGACAAACAAACGACGATTCCGCGCGACCCGACGACGACGCGCTTCGGCGCGGACGATAGAACGCCGTCCCGACGCCGACAGCGGCGTCTGCGTCATTATACCTGGCATGACTTCCTATGAAAAGCGCCGGAAAGCGTTTTCTCCCGACTCCGCTCCTTCGTTTGACGCGCTTCCTCCGGCTCGCTTTCCGCCGATTTCCAACGCGAAAGAAGGTTAGCGTCTTCTAATCTTCGAAAATCTTACAAAAATGGGCGGTTTCGACGAACGTTAAACTTGCAAAATTTCGCAAAGCTCGGTAATATGACCTTTGCGGGAGGCGATCCTTTGGGAATCCTCATGCGACGCTTTCCCGCGCGCGTAAGAACGAACTATATATTATTTTCGCCGTTCGCGTTTTGTTTTGGCGCGAAGGCGGGCTTGAAAGGAGACTCCAATGGCGGCTCAAGTTAATAAAGAAAACTGCGTTTCGTGCGGCGCTTGCGTCGATACGTGCCCCTGCGGCGCGATTGAACTTCAGGACGACGGCGCGTTCGTCTCCGAAGATTCCTGCGCCGAATGCGGCGCCTGCGTCGATACGTGCCCCCAAGGCGCAATTACCCTCGGCTGACCCCAGCGCAAGCGCGCTGGACCGCAATATTCGCCTCATGGCGCGGGATGGCGCTTGGGTGCGGACAGGCGAAAACTACAGGTCGCCGCTTGTTGGCGGCGACGTCTAACCCGTTAAAATACGGGGCGTCGCGTGTTCGCAAGCCGACCAACGGAAGGCGGGAATACAGACGCGAGCGGAAGCTCGCAACCCGTCGCCGCGCGGTCGCGGTCGAAAATTCTAGGGCGGCGCCCATGGCGCCGCCTTCTTGTTTGTTTCTACGGTTTGACAACCCTTCGCGCAAGGGCGTCGTATTTCGTCGCGCGCCTCTTTCTTTTTCGTCGTCTTCGTTCGATCGGTTTTTGTCTATCCGAAACGGTCTGAAAATACGAAAACGGCGCTAACTTGGTATTGTTTCAGTATTAAAAAAATGTATTTCCTGATTGAAAAAGACGGTAGCTACGGTTAACATATGACAAGTCGGGCTTGTGTGAAGCGTAGAAGCTTCGCGTCGTTTCGTTCCGCTGATTTCACCCCTACTTATTGTCCTGCTTACCGCATGGAGGAATTACGAAATGATTTTAGGTTTTCTTTTCGCGTTAATCCTTCTTGCTATCGTCAAGATATTTGCCGACAAGGATTCTTCTTTCTTAAGAGCGCTCGTCGCCGTGATAATCATCGAAGCTATCGTAGGACCGGGAGGTTTTTTCACGGGCCCCGTGTGCGCTCGCTTGCATGGCGCCGTTTTAATCGTCGTCATTGTCGCGATTTCCCGGTTCGTCCTTACCGGCGCCGTCGTTCGTTTTCTCTGTTTGCCGAGCCAACCCTTTAAAAAAACACTTTTGGTCGCGGGAACTTACGCGATCGTAACCGTTGCCGTCTTAATCGGATGCTCCTGTCTTTTGGGTGAAACTTTAAACGAGTTCTTAGGGGGGAATCCTTTGTCGGCTTTGATGAATAAAGGCGCTTGAATAAAAGCCGCGTCAGTGGCGGTTAGGGGCGTCGGTTCGTTGTCGATTTTCAAACGACGTTCGTTAAAAAAAGAAAATATGCCGCTCAGCATGAAACACACGCTGAACGGCATGCGAACTTAAATTACGGGAAAGTCCGTTTTACAGGAAGCCCCCCACGAATTACCCAAATTATGCGTTAGTTCCTAACCGGTTGTTCTCCGTCGCAACGTCCGGGATGCTTCCTCCAAAAAAACTTTTGCCGAGAGCATGACGTCTCAATAAATGGTTATTTTCTCGGGGGCTTTTGGTCTTTCAGTTTCTTGAACGCTATTGCCTGTTCTTAACCTATCTAACGCGGTCTTCATCTTTATCAGCACGTCCGAATTTGTATCCGATCCGTTAAAATACTGCTTTACCGCTTCGATATTGTTAATCCCGTTCAAACACTGGTAGGCAAACGCCACGTCGGACGGAGCGGCGTTTACGCACTTAAGAATCTCCTTCGCAAACAAACGGTAGTATTTCGGACAAAGAGTGGCGCCGCCTACGACGGCGAATTGACAAGCTCTCTGATCGATTCTGTTCACAGGGGGCTGAAACGGCTCGTCTACGTTTGTGGACGCCTCCTCTATGTCCTCGTATTCGTACACAACGGCGTATTTAACTTTATTATACTTGAACAATTCAAAGTCGTTTTTTTTGAGTTCAGACGCCTGTCGACATTCCAGATCGACGTTTTTCCCGTCCGGGACTTTCGTATCCTGAATTGTCAAATAGACGTAGTGTTTTCCGTCCTCTTGTTTAATGACGAGCGTTTCTGGAGCGACGTAAACTTCGCCGTCCTTTTTAAGTATTCCCGGAGAAATTTGAAACTTTTCGTCTTTCGTCGGGGTAATTTCAAAACCGGATAGAATACCGTCGCCGTAATTGGAATAAAGAGCTTTCAACGCGATATAGGGATAGTCCCTAATCGCTTTGAGCATATTCCGCTTC
>CAMZHY010000012.1 GCA_947307005.1 uncultured Planctomycetaceae bacterium | reverse complement strand
CCGTCCTTCTTCGACGCGCAGCTTGCGCAGTCGGGACAAACCGGCGCCGCCCCGATCCCCGGAGGCGCGTCAAGCGTCGATCCGACGCTCGCGGGCGCAAACGGCGTCGGCGGCGGGCTTCCCGACGCGACGCGTCAGGATATTCTCAACGCGTCGGGACTTAACGGCGGAATCCCCGGTCAGATTGGCGGCGGCTTCACGACCTCGCCGGAAGAAAGGGCGATGCTCATCGAGCAAAGAGACGGTTTAATGCGGCAGTATCGTCAGCTCCAGCAAACGCTCAGGGCGTTGCAACCGGGCGACGAAGCGCTCGCCGAAAACCTCAAAGAAGAGCAGAAAACGCTCCTATCCCAGCTCAAAGAGATCGACTCGCGACTCGTCGTCGTCGCGCCCGGCTCTCCCGCGCCAACGACGGCGGCCCCAATCGCGCCGACGATTCCCAACCCCGCCGCGACAACGTTCCCCAACCCCGCCGCGCCCGATTCAGGTCTCGTCAATCCTTGGCAACCCCCGGCGAACTCGACTCTCCCGATTCCCGGACAGGCTCCGAACGACGTCTTGGAACGGATGGAAAAAGCGCAACAGGCCGCGCAACTTCTGCGCGAAGCGGGTCTCCTTCAACTCGCAGGTCACGTCGTGAACGAAATTCCTCGAATGTCGAACCCAGGCTTTACGGAAACGACGCTCGTCGCGGGGAGTTGGGCGGAAAGCGCCGGCATGAGCGAAGAGGCGAACAATCCGTTCCACATGGTCTCTCCGAAAGATATCGAGGGAATCAATAGTTCGATTAACGCGCTCAAAGCGAGAATCGACGCGCTCGATAAAACCCTTTCCGACGTGGATACGCAGCTCAAACTGCTGACTCGTCAACAGGTTTCCGGCTACGTAACGCAGCCTCAAGCGCCCAACGTTCAAACTCCAGACGCGGAGCCGACCGCGCCGGAGGCGCCCGCGAACGACGAGACCCCCGTCGAAGAGAGCGCTCCCCTCTCGACTCGTTCCGTTCCCGACGACGACTTATTGATGAGTTTTGCTCAAACGCGGGACGCCTCCGCAAGCGATAGAACCGTCTCCGTCGGCGACCTTGAGTTCTTGCCGATCGACTCAAACGACGCGAATTAAAAACTGTTTTTTAAGTTCGAGAATCCCGCGTCGCGTTCTAAAATGAGGAACGCCCGACGGTCGCGAAGATCGCCGGGCGTTTCCTTAGTTTTCAGCGCGAGCGAGCGTCAACTGCGAATGCGCGTCACAAGTTTCGGACTTTCAATGAGCACGGTCGAGTTCGGCGCGACCGATTCGGTAATCCAGACGCTTGAACCAATCGTCGCGCCCTGCCCGATCACGGTCTTACCCCCCAAGATCGTCGCGTTCGCGTAGACGACGACGTTGTCCTCGAGCGTCGGATGTCGCTTCGTATTGCGCACAAGCTCGCCGTTTCCGTCGCGTTGGAAACTCAGAGCGCCGAGCGTCACGCCTTGGTAAAGCTTGACCCAATCGCCGATTTCGCACGTCTCGCCAATCACGACGCCGGTGCCGTGGTCGATGAAGAAATGATCGCCAATCTTCGCGCCGGGGTGGACGTCGACGCCGGTTCGCGAATGGGCGATTTCCGTCATCATTCGCGGAATAAGGGGAACGCCGAGTTCCCAGAGAATCCGGGCGACGCGATAAACCGTAATCGCGTCGAACCCAGGATAGCAGAGGACGACTTCGTCGGTCGATTTGCACGCGGGATCGCCTTTAATCGCGGCTTCCGCGTCCATCGTCAGCAGAAGCCGCGCTTCGGGGATTCGTTTGAGAAATTCGCAAGCAATTTCTTCGCCCTGCTCAAGCAGCTTCGCGCGGCGCATTGGATCGCAGGTCTCGGCGCTCTCGCAAAGCGCGCGCGCGACTTGGACGGAAAGCGTCTCGAAAATCTCGTCGACGAGATTCCCAACGTAATACTCGACGTTGGCGGGGTTGAGCCGATCGCGGCGACGATAGCCCGGAAAAAGGATTTCGTTCACCTCGTTTAGAACCGTTGCGATCGCTTCTTTGTTCGGAAGGACGCAACGATCGAGTCGGCTCGTTGAACTCGTCGCGGCGTACGATTCGACAATCGCGCGCGTCGTCTTCGGCAACCGCGAGCGAACGTCGAAAGCCTCGCCAACCATTTGCAAATCCGCCATGAAACAATCTCCTTTGACCTAAGAGCGCGTCAGATTTCGCCGGAATGATTTCCCAATAATCGAATCGCCGCCTTATTGAGCAACGGCGCCATTATTTCCGTCGCGCCTTTTTTGTCAAGGCGTCGGAAACGCTTCAGAATCGCGCTAACTCTGGAATCATCGGGATTTAACAAAAGAGAACCGTTCGACCCGATCAAAAAATAACCCTCAAAAACGCGATATTTACATGAAAGAAAAGAATGAATAACGACGACGAACTGATCTCCGTCAACGATGGTTCAAACGACGAACTCGCGCCCGTCTCCGACGAATCGAACGACGACGATTTCCGACTCCAACAGGGAGGCGAATCCGGTCTCGTCTTCGCGCCTTCGGAGTCGACCGGCTTCTACGAACTCAGCGACGCAAACTCCTACGAAGGTTCCTCGAATCAAGACGCTCAAAAGGGATCCCAAACGGACGGTCCTCGAATCGAAGCGCCTGAGTCCAACGCCGACGTCTACGGTCTCGCCGAGCCCGACCCGACGACGCCGAAGGACGCAGAAAGCGCGACGCCCAAGTCGCCGATCAAGAATTCGAAGCCTGCGGGCGGCAAGAAAAAAAAGAAGTCGTTCGTAGAAAAATTCTTCGGAAAAACCGGCGTCGAAAGCTTTGATTCGTCCCAAGAAGAAGATATTTCTCTTGAAACGTTGCGCGAACGACGCGAACGCGCCATGATGGAAGAGGAAGCCCAAGATCGTCCAAAAATTGAACGAAAGCCCCTCCCCGCCAGACCGTTCTGGGACGATATTCTCAAACCTTTTGCAAAACCGAGTTGCATCGCGCGACTCCTGATGGTCGCCGGCGCCGCCGTCGTTCCGTTGCTATGCGCGACGCTCTTCTTCTCCAAAATCCTCTCGATCGACGTCGCCAAGCAGATGGAACTCGACGACGTTCAAATGCTTACCGCGTTCTTTCGCGGTCTGTGGCACGATCGCGTGATCTTTTTACTTTTCTGCTTCCTGTGGGGCGTCTTTTCGATCCCCGTCTCCTTCCAGGTCTTTATCGACACGGCAAACGGAGCCGACGAAATCGAAGATTGGCCCGAATACAGTTTCGTCGGCGGTCTCATGGACTTCCTATGGGTCGCGACGCTCATTATGATCGCGGGAATCCCCGGCGCGGCGCTCTTCTCGTTTTTCGGGTTCAACCACATCGTTGGGTTGACGCTCAGCGCGACGCTGCTGACGCCTCTTTTCTATCTCTCGTGCATGCAGGCGGACGCGCGCTTTACGCTCCTTACGAAAGAGACGGTCGAGAGTCTCAAACGCAACGCGAAGAGTTGGTTGATCTTCACGGGAATCTCATTCGCGTTCCTCTTCGGAACGATGGCGATCTCCCTCGCGGCGATTCGCTTCTCTATCGCCACGAGAGAAGGCGCGTCCATCTCTCTTTCGAACGCGTTTATCGTCGCGATCATCCTTTCGTTCGTCTTCAGTTTCATCCCCGCGCTGTACTTGCGCTTTCTCGGACGGCTCGCATGGATCATCGAAGACGACGCCCGTAAACGCGTCGAAGAAAATGAACGCGTGGAAGAAGCGTTCTATGACGACGAGGAAGAGTAAAAATTCTTTCAAATTGTAAAATTCGCAAAAACGACGTTTCTTTGCGGTATTTTGCATTGACGGTCAAACTTGGCGACTGTTACAATGAGGGACGATCGAGACGGCGAAAGCCTTCTCTTCGTCCCTCAATTTATATGGAAACCGAAGCTTATGACGACGTTTAATCGAATGATCGTTTCGCTGGCGATTCTGTTCGCGCATATTGCGAACGCGTCGGCGCACGAATACGCGACCAATCCGATCATTAACGCGGACGTCCCCGACGTCTCGCTTCTTCGCGTCGGCGACGACTACTACATGAGTTCGACGACGTGCCACATGTCGCCCAACGTTCCGATCATGCGTTCGAAAAATCTCGTCGATTGGGAACTGATCGGCTACGCTTGCGACGTCCTAGAAAATAACGACGCGCTTGAACTTCGCGACGGTAAAAACGCCTACGGCGCCGGAAGTTGGGCGAGTTCCCTTCGATATCGCGACGGGGGTTTCTATCTCGCGACGTTTTCTCAAACGACGGGTAAAACGCACATTTTCACAACGCGCGATCCTGCGGGAAAATGGGAAGAGAAGTCGTTTCGACCGATGCTCCACGACTGTTCCCTTTTCTTCGACGACGACGGGCGCGCTTATCTAATTCATGGAAACGGCAACCTGAGGCTGACCGAACTCAACGACGACCTCTCGGGAATCAAGCGCGGCGGCGTCGATAAAACCATTATTCAAAACGCGTCGGCGGTTGCCGGTCCGAACGTCGGACTCGGCGCCGAAGGATCGCAGATGCTCAAACGAAACGGCAAATATTACCTTTTCAACATCACGTGGCCGCGCGGAGGAATGAGAACGGAGATCGTCCATCGCGCCGACTCGCTCGAGGGACCTTACGAAGGGCGCGTCTTCGCTCAGGATCGGGGTATCGCGCAGGGGACGATCTTTGAAGGAACCGACGGTCAATGGTTCGCGTGTCTCTTCCGCGATTCCGGGTCGATGGGTCGGGCGCCGTATCTCGCGAAGGTTGACTGGGTCGACGATTGGCCCGTCCTATCCGGCGACGGAAAATTCCCCGACGTCTTGCCGATCAAGCGCGATCCTAACGCAAAGCGGTTCGGAAACTTCATCGCCGACGACGAATTCGCCAACCCCGACGCGCTTGGCGACGCGCTATCGATGGGACCGTGGCAGTGGAATCACAATCCGGACGCCGAACGTTGGTCCCTTAAAGCGCGACCGGACTGGTTCCGAATTACGACGGGACGCGTCGATTCGAATCTCATGCAGACGCGCAATATGCTTACGCAGCGAACGTTCGGCCCGACTTGTTGCGGCACGACGTCGCTCGATCCGCGCGGGCTCAAAGAGGGCGACGTCGCCGGACTCATGCTGCTTCAACGCCGTTTCGGCTACGTCGGCGTCGCGCGGCGCGACGGTAAACTTTACGTCGTCCAAGCGCAGCCCGACGACAGAACCGGCGCCGTTGTCGAAAACGCGGCGATTCCGCTCGACGGCGAGCCTGAGTCGATCCAATTCCGAGCCCGATGCGACTTCCGCGATTTCCGCGACCGCGCCGAATTCTCATGGTCTCGCGACGGCGAAAACTGGGAAACGATCGGCAAAGAACTCCATATGATCTACACGATTCCGCAATTCATCGGCTATCGTTTCGCCCTATTCTGCAACGCGTCGAAAGAAGTCGGAGGGATCGCCGACTTTGACTTCTTCCACGTCGGAGACTGACGCCCGACGACGCCCCTTAAATTACCTGTTTCACTCCATCGAGGTTTGCCATGAGAAAAATCGTCAACGGCTTCTTGGTCGTCGCCGTCATGCTTGTCGTCGCGAATAGCGGCGCGATCTTTGCGGCGCGGCAGGCGCTTCCCTCGCGCGTTAAAGTCGAAGCGTTTCCCGGCTCGAGCGTCGAGCTGCTCCCCTCTCCCTTCCTAGACGCGCAGAAGAAAAATTCGGAGTATCTTCTTTCCGTCGAGCCCGACAGACTCCTTGCGCGGATCCGTCAAAACGCGGGACTGGAGCCTAAAGCCAAGCGTTACGAAGGTTGGGAAGGTCAATCGATCGCAGGTCATTCCCTCGGTCATTATCTCTCGGCGGTCTCGAAGACTTACGACGCGACGGGGGACGAGCGCTTTAAGGAGCGCGCAATCTACATCGTAAATGAACTCGACGAATGTCAGCGTCATTCGGGGTCGGGCATGTTCGCGGGAGACGAACGTTACGCGACCGTCTTTGAAGAGATTCGTCGCGGCGACGTTCGTTCGCAAGGTTTCGATCTTAACGGTCTCTGGGTGCCTTGGTATACGTTGCACAAGATATTCGCGGGACTTCTCGACGCCTATCGCTACTGCGACGACGAACTCGCGCTGACCGTCGCCAAACGCCTCGGCGATTGGGGAATCGACGTGACGAAGGATCTTTCGCTCGAAAAATTCCAAATCATGCTGCGCTGCGAATACGGCGGAACAAACGACGCGTATTATACGCTCTACGCGTTCACGGGAGACGAAAAATACCTCCGTCAGGGCGACCGTTTTTACGATTTCGCCGTCCTCAAGCCCCTGAGCGAAGGACGCGACGAGCTTGAAGGGCGCCATGCCAACACGCAAATTCCGAAAATCATCGGACTCGCGCATCGTCATGAAGTCGCCGACGACGGCGACGTCGCCGCGTTCAAGCTCGCCAACTTTTTCTGGGATCGCGTCGTTCGCCATCATTCCTACGCAATCGGAGGACACTCTTCGGGCGAACACTTCGGACGTCCCGACGTTATCAGCGCGCGATTCTCCAACTCGACGTGCGAAACGTGCAACACGTACAATATGCTCAAACTCACAAAATCGCTCTACGAACAGACGGGCGACCCGCAATATTTGAGCTTTTTCGAGCGCGCGCTACGCAACCATATCCTCGCGTCGATCAATAACGACCTCGACGCGAAAAACTCCCTCTACACGTATTTCGTGCCGTTGCAACAAGGTTCGTTCAAAACGTGGTCCGACCGTGAAAACACGTGGACGTGCTGCCACGGAACGGGCATGGAAAACCACGCGCAGTACAACGGAGAAATCTACTATCGCGGGAAAGAGGATGGGAAAGACGTCTTGTACGTCAATCTACTGATCCCGTCGAAGCTGACGTGGGAAGAAAAAGGCGTGACGATCGCGATCACGGACGACCAGTTCAAACTCGACGCGAAGACCGACGTCGATCTCGTCGTCAAAGTTCGCCGACCGAACAACTGCGACGGCGGCGACGTTCAAGACGGCTATTGGACCGTCGGAGAAACGTGGAAAACCGGTTCCGTTGAAAAGCCGATTCCTTTCGTCCCCTACTGGAAAATCGAACCGACCCCGGACAATCCCGACGTCGCGGCGTTCTTCTACGGTCCTTATCTGTACGCGGGCGATCTCGGTCCGCGAGAGGCGCGGCTCGTAACCGCGCTTGAAGAACAGGAACCGGGCGGCGTCGTCTTGCCGGTCGTCGTCGCCGACGACCGCGACCCGAAAGCGCTCGTCTCGGGAGACAAGAAGAACGGCTTCGCGCTCCACGCCGTCCCCGGCGACGTCAAACTCGTTCCGTTCTATACCGCCAATAGACGTTACGACGCTTATTTCACGTTCTTCGATTCACAGAAGTGGGAAAAAGAAAAGCGGGAATTCGCGAAAAAGCGCGAAAATCAAATTAAACTCGCGCAGTATACCGTCGATTTCTTCCAGCCCGGTGAAATGCAGCCCGAACGCGACCACAATTTCCAGAGCCAAAAATCAAACTTCGGCGAAGCGTTCGGAAAGAAATGGCGCGACGCCCGTCAGGACGGCTTCATGGAATTCGACATGAAGGTCAACCCCGACAAAACAACGCTCCTCGGAATCCTATACTGGGGCGGCGAAGTCGGCGACCGTCGATTTGAAGTTCTCGTCGACGGCGTCAAAGTCGCCGACGTAGCGCTCAACAGAAACAACCCCGATAAATTCTTCTATCAGGTCTATCCCGTCGCCAACCCCGATAAGAAGGACGTCGTTCGCGTCCGCTTCGAGTCGGCGGAAAAAGCGACAATCGGCGGATTCTTCGGCGCCCGAACAATTCTCGAGGAAGGAAAAGACCTTCTCAATCAAGACTAAATCAACAACGAGGACGGAGTTCGCTTTTTCGCGCGTCGACGTCCATACTTCCTATCCCCCATAAGGTTAAACCATGAAACGAATACTGTTAGCCCTCTCTCTCGCGCTGACGCTCGCGTTCTTCGCGAGCCCCGCGCGCTCCGCCGACGTTAAAGCCTCGGCGTCGGTCGATCCGGCGCAGGTCGGCGAGCCGATTTCGCCCTACATTTACGGACAGTTCATCGAACATCTCGGTCGCTGCATTTACGGCGGCATTTGGGCGGAGATGCTTCAGGACCGGAAATTCTTCGACGCGCCCGCGCTCAATCCGTGGGAACTCGTCGGCGCGACGCCCTTTAAACAGGAATCCGACGGTAAGTTCGTCGGAAAGGCGTCGCCAAAATGGAACTCGGACAACGACGACGTCTTTGGCGTTCGTCAAAGCAATCTGCAGTTCGTCGACGGACGCGACTACGTCGGTTATTTCTGGGCGAAGACGGCCGAAGGTCAAAAGATCCGCGTCAACGTAACGTTTGGCAACGGTCAGAACGACTCCGCCGTCGATGTTGAAATCGGTCGTCCCACTCAAATCGCCGAAGACGGATATTGCCGCTATTCCTTTGAATTTACGGCCAAGAATCTTTCCGCCGACAAAGAATTCGGCTCTTTCGCCGTCCTGTTCCAAGGCAAAGGCGAAACGCGCCTCGGTTGCGTCTCCCTCATGCCCGCGGACAATCTCTGCGGAATGAGACGCGACACGCTCGAGCTTCTCAAAGAACTCAATTCGCCGATCTATCGTTGGCCGGGCGGAAACTTCGTCAGCGGTTACAACTGGAAGGACGGCGTCGGCGATCGCGACCGTCGTCCGCCGCGAAAGAACCCCGCCTGGCAAGGGATCGAGCACAACGACTTCGGTCTTGACGAATACATGCTCTTCTGCCGCCTTATCAACACAGAGCCGCTCATCGCGGTCAACACAGGCGCGGGACAGGTCGACTCCGCGATTGAGGAACTTGAATACGCGAACGGCGCCGCGTATACGACGCAGGGCAAGATTCGCGCCGCCAACGGTCATCCGGAACCTTACGGCGTCAAACACTGGTGCATTGGCAACGAAATGTTCGGCGACTGGCAGATCGGACACATGCCGACCGACAAGTACGCGCTCAAGAATAACGAATTCGTCGACGCGTTCCGCAAGTTTGATCCGAATTTGACGCTCGTTTCCGTCGGCGCCGTCGGCGCTTGGGACGAACTTATTATGCGCCAGTGCGCGGATCACATGGACTGGATTAGCGAACATTTCTACGTCCAAACCCGTCCCAACCTCGTCGAACACGTTGAACAGACCGTCCATTCCATTCGCAGAATCGCCGGCGCGCACCGTCGCTATCGCGCGGAATTCCCCGAACTCCAAGGCAAAGACATTAAGATTGCGATGGACGAATGGAATTACTGGTACGGACCGCACGTTTTCGGCGAACTTGGAACGCGTTACTTCCTCCGCGACGCGCTCGGAATCGCGGAAGGTCTCCACGAATTCTATCGCAACAGCGATATTTTCGCGATGGCGAACTACGCGCAGACGGTCAACGTCATCGGCGCGATCAAGACGTCTCAAACCTCCGCGCAGTTTGAAACGACCGGACTCGTTCTCAAGCTTTACCGCAACGAATACGGCGTGAACCCGCTCAAAGTCGAAGCGGATCGCCCCTACGACGTCGCCGCCGCGACGACAAAGGACGGCAAGACGCTCACGCTTGCGATCGTTAATCCGACGAACGACACGGTCGCGTTCGACGTCAATTTCAACGGGCTCAAGCTCGCCGATACTGCGGAGCGATTTGAAATTTCCGATCCCGATCAGAACGCGTACAACGATCCCGATTCGCCGCAACGAATCGACATTGTCAAAACGACGGCCGAAGGCGTCGGAAACGGCGTGACGGTCAAGCCGCTGAGCGTGACGCTCTACAGAATCGCGATCGAGCAACAAGATTAGAAAACGCGTTTTAGCTAGATGAATTAGACCGCCTCGACGCTTGAGAATCGTCGGGGCGGTTTTTATCGCAGAAAGAAAAAACGACGTTCTAACAAAGATCGTCTTTCATTTCCCAACTAGTTTCCATCAATGGAGATAGAAATAGAAAAACGCCAGAACCCTTTCGAGTCCTAGCGTTTTTCGTTGGAGGATTCTCTGAATTCGGCCTGAATCGTCGAGAAGAAGTCGGCGAGAACAACCCATAAACACTCGCCTCTCGGCTCGCCGCAACGCGACGAACCGCTCCTCTTGGTCGCGACTTCGAAGCTCGTACCCTTCGAAACCGCCTTAGTTCGATCATTCCGAATTCCGCGATCGTTACGGTCGCTTTCGTCGAGGAATTCTCGATTCAAACGACTTTCGAACGACGCGCGACGCGCTGGTCGTCAACCCATACTGACAGCGCGACGACGCGATTCGCTCCATAACGGCCGCGACGCGAATCCGACCGGCGTCCTCCGTGACGTAAGCGCAAGCGCCCTGACTTCCTTGTCAGCTCGTCGGATGGATCTCGCTTATCGATCGTCCCAACTTTCGCGGGGACGACGAAGAACCGGCAAGACGACGCTTCGGTTTCGACTCCGTCTCCGCCGTCTCGTCTCTTAAAAAGCTCATAATTTTATCGCGCGAAGCCTCCGCGTCGTGCGGAGCGCCCATCGTCTCGACAGCGTCGGAAACGCCTAGGAGCACGGAGCGTTTCACGCCCTCTCGAATCCATTCAAAAAAGTTGAAATCCATTTCTGCACCCTAATTAAAATCGGCGGGAGCCGCGCGTCTTCGCAGCGTTTATCCCCGTTGCTTTCAACGCAATCAGAGTAGGAAATCGAGCGGAGCGCGTCAAGCTCGTTTTGAGAAAAATTTTCAAGACGCGCGAAAGAAAAGGCAAAAGCGCGTTGCGGACGAATAGAAAACCGTTCGAGCTATAAGCGTTTTATCTCACGTCGTTATCGTCAGTTACAACGGAAGGAACCTGCGAAACCGCTCGCGGCAAAACGTCGCCGATCGCGCCGCGAAACACGAGGGACGCCTGACGGTCGAGGGGCGTCTCCGTTTTATTCACCACGATGAAAGGGACGCCAGCGTCGCATTCTCGCGGCAATCCCGCCGCTGGATAAACCTGAAGCGACGTCCCCGCCACGACGAGCAGTTCCGTTTCCCACATTGCGCGTTGCGACGCGATAAACGCCGCGGCGGGAAGCTCTTCCCCGTAGAAAACGACGTCCGGTTTGAGAACTCCGCCGCAGTCGCACTTCGGAACGCGCCCCGCGAGCATATCCGCCGAAAACCGCGACTCGTCGTAGCGTCGTTCGCACGTCAAACACGACGCGCTCCGGAGCGTTCCGTGAATCTCATGAACCTTCGTCGAACCGGCGAGCCCGTGCAACCCGTCGATATTCTGAGTCACGACCTCGACCGACTTGCCGCAACGCCGCTCCAATTCGGCGATCGCCAAATGTCCGGCGTTCGGGCGCGCTTCTATGATTCCTCGATAAAAGGACGCGAAAAAGGAATAAAACCGTTCCGGATCCCTGTTGAAATGATCGATGGAAAAGATTTCCTCCGACGTCGTGTTGTAAATCCCCGTCGACGAACGAAAATCGGGTATTCCGCTCTCCGTCGACACGCCCGCGCCTGTAAGGAAAGCGATCTTACGCGCCGCCTTAAAACACGTCGCGAGGAGCGCAAGTCCTTTCTCGCGCTCCTCCTCGGGCAGGACGCCTTCGTCAAAGTCATAGATTTTGGTCATAAGTCGCCTCGATCGCGCAAAGTCGCAAACTATTCTTCGGCTTCGTTTTCGTCCCGTTCATATTCCTCGTCGTAAGGATCGTCGAAATCTTCGTCGTCGAATTCTCGAAACTCTCGCTCGTCGTCGTATTCCTCTTCCTCGTAACCGGCGCGTTCAAATCCGTCGTCGACGAGACTCTCGCGAATATCGTCATCGTCGTCGTCGCGTAAGAAATCCTCGACGCGTTCGTCGCTTTGCGCGACGTTGCGGGGCGCGTCGAAACGGTCTTTCTTTCCTCGCGACGAACCGCTCCCTGATCGATCTTCGATAAAGTCGCCCAAACCGGAGTTTGCGTCGGTCACCGTCCCGCCGTAACGCCAATATTGTCTTTGAATTTCGCGACGCGCCTCCTCGTATTTGCGACGGTAGAACGCGCGATCTTCTTCCGCCTTCGACTCTTTCTCCGAAAGTTCGGAGTCGTTCTCGTCCTCCTCGCCCTCCCAGAAGTCGACGTCTTGCCCCGTGAGATTGCAAATAAGCGTGTGCGTCATCACGTCGAAGACGTCGACGCGAGAAAGACTCTCGCCGGTAATCGCAAGACGGTCGCAAGTCTGCCAAAAAACGACGTAGCCGCGTTCGCCGTCCTCGAATTTGAGCGCCTGCGCCGTACTCGTCAGATCGAGATAGAAGAAATTAATCTCGTATCCGTCGAGAATACAATCTGCGACGACGCGTTCAATTTCGCCCTCTTCAAGCTCGTCGTACTCCGCGTGAAGTTGCGAAAGAATGTTCTTGGCGGCTTCGTCGAGATCGACGCCCTGCGGAAATATCGCGACCGACCAGAAGCTTCCTTCCGGACTGTCGACCGAAATGCCGTAGGTTCCCCTGTCCCACGTTTCCGTTTGCACGGTCCAGTTGGTCGGATAGATAAAGCGAACCCCAAGATCGTCGTATTCCTTAAAATCTCTGGATTTGGTCATTGAAGCTTTCTATCAAGGCAGGATGAGGGTTTAAATGGACGCCGCCGACAAGCGGCGACTTGACGTCTTCGACGCCTCGCGGTTACGAATCAGTTCGCGCGGCAAGACGAACGCCGTCCGTCGGAACGTCTTCGACGCGCATATTTTGACCGACAACCATGGCGACAAGTTCCTTCGTTACGGGGGAAATCACGCCGTTTTCGGTCACAATTCCGGCGATAAGCTCGGCGGGGGTCACGTCGAACGCGGGGTTGTAGACGTCGATTCCGTCGGGCGCGGTCTGACGGCCAAAGCCTCGGACGATTTCGTTCGGGTCGCGCTCCTCGATCGGAATTCCGCTCCCGTTCTCGAGGGTCAGGTCGAAAGTCGACCTCGGCGCGACGACGTAAAAAGGAACGCCGTGCGCCTTCGCGACGAGCGCGACGGAATAGGTGCCGATCTTGTTCGCCGTGTCGCCGTTCGCCGCGATGCGATCGGCCCCGACGAAGACCGCGTCGATCTTCCCTTGACGCATGACGGTCGCCGCCATATTGTCGCAGATCAGCGTGACGTCGATCCCGTTTTCATGAAGTTCCCACGCGGTAAGACGCGATCCTTGGAGAAGCGGGCGCGTTTCGTCCGCGTAGACGCGGATTTTTTTGCCTTCTTCCTCGTTCGCCCAGTAGAAGACGCCAAGCGCGGTCCCGTACTCCGCAGTCGCGATTCCGCCCGCGTTGCAGTGCGTCAAATAACATCCGCCGTCTTTGACGAGCGACGCGCCGTAACGTCCCATTTTGCGGCATAGAACGACGTCTTCCTCGAAAATCGCTTGCGCTTCGTCCAGCAGCGTCGCGGCGATATCCTCGACGCTCCCCGTTCCCCGCGACGCCTCGCCCTTCGCGCGCATTCTGTCGAGCGCCCAAAACAAATTCACCGCCGTCGGACGACTCGTCGCGAGATACTCGACCACCTCGACGAGCCGCGCGAAGAACTCGTCCTCGCTCGGCGAGCGACGCGTTCCGTCAACGCCGCGAAAAACGGTTTGCAGTCCGACGCAGACGCCAAAAGCGGCGGCGATTCCAATTGCGGGCGCGCCGCGGACGCGCAGCATTTTGATCCCTTCCCAAACCGTCTCGACGGTCCGACATTCGACGTATCGCGCCTCCGTCGGCAACAGCGTCTGATCGAGCAGAACGAGGGTTCCGTCAATAAACGCGTCGAAAGAACGCGCGGAATCAGTTTTTTTCCAAAGAACGGGATGAATTCTAGGCATGAGGTCTCTCCATACGGGGGGACGGCGCTTTCGTTAATGGGAAAGGTTAATTATCGTTTTTTCTTCGACGCAGGTAATTCATCGACCATCGCGTTCAGAAGCTCTTTCAAAAAATCGGCTTTTTTTCGTCGTCGACGCGAATCATCTCTTTTCCTCCCTCGTAGGGAAGTTCAAGGGGCGCGCTAGGCATTAATCGTCTCGAGGACTCCGTCGACTTCAGGAGAAATCGATCGTCGTAAATACCTCCGACGACTTTTCCTCGGTAATAGAGGACGAATTCTCCCATCATCGCCCGATAGGAAACGTCGCTCAACCTCGATAAACGATCCAGTACAAATCCTAAAAACTCCTTGCTCGACGCCATTCTATTCTTCCCCTTGAAAGCGCCGATTGAGCGCCCTCTCGCCGAAGGACGCGACCTTGTTTCAACTTGCAAATCGCAAACTATTTTGACGCTTTCGACGGCAAAATCGGCGTTGAATCCGAACGACTACGAATAAAGCGCGAACTTATTTTACACACATAAAAATTTCTAGGTAAAAGCGCGTCTTAGCTCGGTAAAATTCGATGATCAAACCGTTGTCAAAACAATCGCGTATGCAATTTGAGTTTTCTATAATTTCCACAACTTGATTTTTAACAGAGTTTTGGAAATTTTGCCGGGAAGAACTCGGCAAGTCGCTAGCGAATTATAACGACGGAAACTCCAAATTCAAGTCATTTAGACGTGGCGGTCGCGTCGGACGCCTTAGCGCGCATATCGTAGACCTCAAGAACGGCAATTTTTTCACGACCGGAAAAGAAAGGATTCGGAAGGGGATCGCGCAATTTTTTGACGAGAACGAGTCTCGTGTTTTTCGCGACCGCAAGATCGAAGGAAGAGAGGGCGCTCGGACGGCGCTGCGAAACGTAAAACGCGAAATCGCCGAGTCGCGTCAGCGCCGTCCGATCGGAAATCGTCGCGACTTCCGACGTCGCGAAGGTTCCCCATTCTTTGTAGTAGTAAAGCGTTAGCGACGAGAAACCGCCAAACAGGACGCCCGAAGGACGTCCGCCGTCGCGCGCTTCGGCCGTCAGTTCGCGAAGGCGCGCCGCGACGCCGGCGTCGAACGAGTCCCAGTAGTAGGTCGGTTCCAGCCCCTTTTTTGTCGCGCCGGCGAGTCCGCCGACCGCCGCGCTATAGAACGAAAGATACTGCGGCGCGATCAGAATCAGATCGGCGACGCCAGGCGCGAGAAGCGCGAGCGTCGTCGCAAGTCTCAGAACCGCCGCGCGTCGGGCGCCAAGCGCGTCGCTCCAGAATCGCCGCGCCAGAAGAACCGCGCCAAGCCCCCCGAGAAGTCCCCAGAAACTCGTCGAGGCGACGATTAGCCGAACCCCGTCGTGAACGGGAACGCCCGGAAACGCGCGCGTTATCGGAAGCGTCGCCCCGAGCGCAAACGCGGCAAAAACGAGAAGTACGCGAGCGTCGCCCTCTTCCGCGTCTGAAAACGCGCGCTTTCCCCTTCCAATCGCCGCGCCAACGAACGTCGTCAGCGCGAGAACCGTCAAAAAGAAAGGAACCGTCGCAACGACCCAGAAGAAACCGTTCCACCATGGAAGGGGGCGGTCAAGGGTGTAGAATTCTCCGAAGAAATACGTTGGAATGTTGAAACCGGAACGCTGAACGTTGAGTTTCCAGAACGTCGCCAGCCCTTCGAGCGGATCGCGCCACAGCGGCGGGTTGACGAGCAGAAAGAAGGCGAGACCGACCGCGACGCCCAGCGCAAGTCGGGCCGCGACTCGGAAAAAACCGTTTGGACGTCTGAAAACCGTTTGCAGAACGAAGACGACCGCAAAGGGCGCGACGACGAGAAACCCGCTGAATTTTGCGCTAAAAGACAGCCCAAGCGCGACGCCCCATAGGATCGCGGCCGTCGCCCGACGTTCCGCCGACGGAAAGAGCGCCCACGAGAGCAGCCAGCTTGAGATCAGAAGCGAATCCCCGCCCGCAATCAGCGCGTGCCCGAAGACGTGCGGACAACTAAGCGTCCCGACGACGGCGGCAAGCCCCGCGCCGACTCCAAAAGCGCGCGACGTTCTGATAAAAACGGCGGTCGCCGCAAGCGTCAAAAGACAGATCCCGCCGAATCGATACGCCGCCTTTTCCGAGAATATCGCGTCGACGCGCAGAAGCCGCGCAAGCCTTATTCCAACCGCGATTGAAAGCGAGTAGCCCGCCGGATGTCCTTCCGCGTAGACTGTATGCGGAAAGCCTAGCTCGACGTATCGACGCGAGAAAAGTTCGCGGCGCGACGACGCTTCCGACTCGGCCAGACGCGGCGACTCGCGCAAGTCGGACGCGTCCGTCGCGCCGTTCGTCCTCAGCGCGGCGGGACCAAGCGCGAGCGCGTCGAGCCACGCGCCGACGCGTTCGGCGCGGAAAAACGCGTCCCCTTCGTCCCACGTTAGCGGCAGACGCTCCGCGCTTGTCAGCGCAAAGAAAAGCGTCGCGAGCGCGACGGCGAGCGCCGGGAGAACCGACGAACGACGGCGCGACGGCTTCCCCTCGGATTCCGCATTTTTCTGAAGTTCGTCGCTCATACGTTCGTCAGTTCGTCGATTTTCCCGTCGACGAGCGCGTTGAACGCCGCGACGATCTCGTCGACGCCCTCGCGCGATTGACCGTAGACGCGACAAACCCGAATGCTCTTCGGCGACTGGAACAGAATCGGATCTTGCAAAAGAGGAACGACCGCGTTCGTTTCCGGCTGATATAGATAGTTTTTCGACGCGACGGATTCGGGTCGATAGGAAACGCGGGCGACGTCGAAACGCAGCGGCGTTTCCTGTAGGCTCTGGGGCAGTCGATCGCGCAGCGCCGCCTCAAAAAGCCTTGGCGACGAAAAAACGGACGCTTCTTCGGAATCGCCGTCTTTGAAGAGAAACGTTTTTTCCGCCAACAGCCGCCATGAAATCCGGCGTTCGAGCAGTTCGCGCCACGGTCGCGCAAGACGTCGTTTTTTCGGATCGTCGGAACGATCCCACGTTCTCACGTCCGAGAGGAGCGACCAGTCTGTGAATCGAAGATATTCGTCGAGAGAATCCAAAGGATTCCCGTAAGGATAGATCAAATCGGCGCCTTCGCGGAAAAGATCGCCGAGTTCAACGTCAATCGCGCGAACGGTCCGATGAAAGTAGACGGAGCGGAACAACCCCGACCGCGCTTCGAGAAAATTCAGAAGCGACCCGACTCCTTTGCGGTGCAGCGTCAGTCCCCGATCCGTAAAGAACGAATAGTGAATCAAACGATTGAGGTCGTACGGCTTCGCGCTGACGCCGGACGCGTACGCGTCGCGCAGAACGAAATCCATGTTGTCGACCGTGTACAGCCCGGAAAAAAGAATCCGTAGCATCCGCAGCCACGCCGGACGGCGAAGATCGTCTTCCTCCGAACGGGGGCGAACGATAAGAAACGCGACGTCGTCGGGATCGAGCCGCTCCCCGTCCTTGAAAACGCCGCTCGGAGAACGGCGAATCCCGGAGATGACGTCGGCGAGTTCCGAACGAACGATTTCCGCGCCAAGCGTCTCGTGCGTTAACTGGTCGCCCGACGGCGTCTTGAAGCGCGACAGGAACGCGTCGTCGAAAAAATGCCCGAAAGGACCGTGTCCGACGTCGTGCAACAGACCGGCGACGCGAAGAAGCTCTTCGACGCAGCGCCGCGAAGGAACGGGACGGCGCGCTTCCGGCGTCGCCGCGTCGAGAAGGGACGGATTCTCCTCAAAAACGCGGTAGAAACTCTCATGCCACGCGTCCCAAACGCGGCTCGCAAGACGCATCGTCCCGAGCGCGTGCGGAAATCGAGAATGTTCCGCCGTCGGATAGACGTACCACGCGGTCTGAAGCTGATGAATCTGACGCAGTCGCTGAAGCCACGGAGAATCGACTAAATCTCGTTCGTAAGCGGTTTCGCCCGGCGCCGGGTCTTTAGACGGCGACGCGATCGAAATATATCCGTGAATCGAGTCGTGAACGAGCGTTTCCGATTGATAACGTTCCTTGATAAAATCGTTTGACACGGTCTTCTTTCCCGATGCTCCGCGCCGTCGTCGTAACGAAGCGGAAAACGCCGGACATTCTAGGGGATGAGGAAATTGCGCAAAATATCAAAACTTTTCCATAACGTTTGTTAAAAAAATGGAAATAATGCTTGCGAATCCGTCAACCCGACTGGAAAACTTCTGTAAAAACGGTTATATTGGCGGAATCTAGAGACTGCGCCGCAATCGCGCCGCGTCTCCGAATCCGCGCCGTTTGACGAGGACGAGCCGTTTTCGGCGTCGCCAACGCGCCGCGACGACTGTATTTTTCCCATTTGTAAGGAGTTTGCAAGTATGAATAAGCAGAAATTGCGAGTTTTTTTATCCGTTGTCTGCTTCTTCCTTTCGAGTTCCGCCGTCTTTGCGCAGCAGTTCAAACTGGACCGCTGCTTCCCTCAATCGACGCAAATATATTTCTCCATCGACAACGTTAAGAATCTCGGCGATCACTGGAGCGCGACGAAGCTTCACGAAGCGCTCGCTTCGTCGCAGTTTCAGGAGTTCCGCGACTCGCTCCGACGCCAGATCGAAGAAGCTTGGCCGAATCGTTTGGGGCTAGACCTTGAGGACTTCACGGCGTTGCCGTCGGGCGAAATCGCCGGCGGATTGATTGCGATTCCCGGTAAAAAGCCGGGGTTCGCCGTCATGATGAACGTCGAGGGCAACGCGAACGAGGTGAACGAATTCCTTATTCGGCTCATTCGCGAAACGACGAGCAAACAGAACGGGGAAGCGACCAAAGAGCGCATCGTCGTCGGTCGTCAGTCGGTCGAAGCGACCGTGCTGACGTTCCCGAACGCGAAAACGGGATTGGTCACGACCGCGTGGTACGTCGCGTTGCCGCAGCTTCTCATCGCGACGGATCAGAAGTATCTCGTCGAGCTGCTCCTCGCCAAACTCGCGGGCGGCAAAGAGCCGGCGCTCGTCGATCGACCCGAATACCAGGCGATTTTCGAACGTTGCGCGCAGGATTCCAAATCGAAAGAGGCTCCTCAGATTCGAATCTTCGCGAGCCCGCTCCTTGCCGGAGAAGCGATTCGTTCTCTTGTGCCGACGGAGAAACTCAAGGGCAAATCGCCCTTCGCCGTCCTTTCGAGCCAAGGGTTCGACGGGGTCCAGGGAGTCGGCGGCACGATCGATTTCACGACGGACAATTACGAGTGCGTTTATCGTCTCATGGTCTATATTCCCGAGGCGCCGACAAAAGCGCTCCGCGCGCTTTCTTTCACGAACTCCGACGCGCTTGAACCTCCGCAGTGGATCGGTAAAAACGCGGCTCGCTACACGCTCGTCAACCTCAACGCGCTCACGACGTTCAACAACCTCGGCCCCCTTTTCGACGCGTTCATCGAAACGGACGGCGCGTGGAACGACGTTCTCGACTCGCTGGAGAACGACAAGCTCGGCCCGCAGGTCAATCTTCGTTCCGACCTCGTCGCGAACTTCGGACGTCAGATTTCGTCGTCGAACGAGTTTGACCCGAACGCCGTCGCCGACGGCGAAAAGTTCCTCTTCTCCTTCAACATCGTCGACGGAAAAGAAGAAGTCGTCTCAAGCGCGCTGACCCGAATGTTCGAGTCCGATCCCGACTTCCAGAAGCTCGAACTTAGCGGAAACGTCTTCTGGCAGTACGTTCCGCAGAAGAAGAACGAAAAGGCGGGCGCGACGACGACGACGACGCGACCCGGCGGCGTTCGTCCCGGCGCGGTTCGACCCGGCGCCGTCCGTCCCGGCGCGGCGCGACCCGGCGCCCTTCAGGCGACGAATCAGCCCGGCGTCGAAGCGGAACTCATCGAGGGCGCCGTCTTTGGCGTCGCAAACGGCGCGTTTT